>NZ_JBFRTQ010000089.1:0-10000 GCF_041474195.1 Vibrio sp. 10N.222.52.C3
TAGGTTGGATGTTTAGAACGTTCACCAGTACAACCAGTGATTATTTCCGCGGGGGCGGTAACATGCTTTGGTGGATGGTTGGCGCGACTGCGTTTATGACACAGTTCAGTGCTTGGACCTTCACTGGCGCAGCGGGTAAAGCGTATGCCGATGGTATGGCTGTCGCGGTTATCTTCTTAGCGAACGCATTTGGTTACCTGATGAACTACCTGTACTTCGCTCCGAAATTCCGTCAACTGCGTGTGGTAACGCCAATTGACGCGATTCGTATGCGTTTTGGTAGCTTCAACGAACAAGTATTTACTTGGTCTGGCATGCCGAACAGTATTGTTTCTGCAGGTATCTGGCTGAACGGTTTGGCGATCATCGCATCGGGCATCTTTGGCTTCGACATGACGACAACCATCGTTCTGACTGGTCTTGTTGTACTTGTTATGTCGGTGACAGGCGGCTCTTGGGCGGTTATTGCGTCTGACTTCATGCAGATGGTTATTATCATGGCGGTAACCGTAACGTGTGCTGCAGTGGCTATCGTACAAGGTGGTGGCGTTACTGAAATCATCAACGATTTCCCTGTAGCAGAAGGCGCATCATTCGTTTCTGGTAACAATCTGAACTACGTAAGCATCTTCGGAATTTGGGCATTCTTCATCTTCTTCAAACAGTTCAGTATCACCAACAACATGTTGAACTCTTACCGTTACCTAGCGGCAAAAGACTCAAAGAACGCGAAGAAAGCGGCACTGTTGGCATGTATTCTGATGACCATCGGTCCAATCATTTGGTTCATGCCACCTTGGTTCGTTGCAGGACAAGGCGTTGACCTTGCAGCACATTACCCAGACGCAGGCTCTAAAGCAGGCGACTTCGCTTACCTTTACTTCGTAGAGCAATACATGCCAGCGGGTATGGTGGGGCTTCTAATCGCAGCGATGTTTGCGGCAACTATGTCTTCTATGGACTCAGGCTTAAACCGTAACTCTGGTATCTTTGTAATCAACTTCTATCAACCGATTCTTCGTCCAAACGCGACAGAGAAAGAGCTGATGATTGTGTCTAAGTTGATGTCTACCTTCTTCGGTCTAGCTATCATCCTTATCGCGCTGTTTATCAATTCGCTAAAAGGCTTGAGCTTGTTCGACACCATGATGTACGTGGGTGCACTTATTGGCTTCCCAATGACCATTCCAGCATTCTGTGGCTTCTTCCTTAAGAAGACTCCGGACTGGGCAGGTTGGGGTACGCTAGTGGTCGGTGCGATTGTGTCTTACATCGTTGGTTTCGTGATTACCGCTGAAATGCTACAAAACTTGTTCAACCTAGAGCCTCTAACAGGCCGCGAATGGTCTGACTTGAAAGTTGCAGTAGGTCTGATTGCGCACCTAGTGTTTACTGGCGGCTTCTTTGTTCTTTCGACATTGTTCTACAAACCACTAGAAGCGTCTCGTCAGAAAGATGTTGATACCTTCTTCAACAACCTTGCGACACCATTGGTTTCTGAATCAACAGCACAGAAGAAACTGGACAACAAACAACGTCACATGCTGGGCTCACTGATCGCAGTGTCTGGTGTGGCAGTGATGGCGATGTTTGCTCTACCGAACCCATTCTGGGGAAGAATGATGTTCGTACTGTGTGGCGGTATCGTATTCGTAGTTGGTTTGCTGTTGGTGAAAGCTGTAGACGACTCGGTTGAGGATGCGAAACAAGCGAAAAAAACAGCTTAAGTTAGCTAACCAGTTAAACAAGTAATTAAACATAAAACGGCTGAGCTCTAATGCTCAGCCGTTTTTTATTGTATGAGAAAATGAGCTTATAACGATTGGATAGGTGTCACAACAGGGGATTAATGGATGCTTTGAGTTTGACCAGAAGAGATGAATTAGATAAGGCGTGACGAGATGTACATCAACAAGGCTTGTAGGTCGACACTGCTTCGAGTCTTTTGCAGACGTTCATTGACCTGATCGTGAAGCAGGTTTCGAGTTAGGTTGGTCGCCGCGACAATGTGCTCACGCTGTGGCTTGGTTGGCAGAACAAGAGCAATGGCCACATGCACTTCGCCGATACGTGATGCCCAGTCAATTGGGTCGTCACTGACGATAACCGCAATCGAGAGATCTTGAGTCGATTCAAACATCACATGCGGCAGTGCGATACCTGGTGACACGCAGGTTGAAGAGCGTTCCTCCCGCTTAATAAATGCCAGAATCAGTTCATCTGGATCTTCTGGATAAACAAGGTGAGCGAGCCCTTTTAAGCACTCAAATTTGGTCAGTTGGGCTTGCGCCTTAGCGTGGTGCCATTTGATGTCACAAGGCGGGCATATTTGTGGCATTCGCTGGATTAAATCTTTAGAGAATTCATGGTTCACTTGTGAGCCAACCATGTCGTAATGCTCAGCAATTACATCTTTGAGAACGAAACAGGCCAGCTCCGCATCAATCCCAACCGCGGTTATCTGACACAAATCACCACGAAGTAAACCTACTTGCAGCATCGCAACGGATTTGGAGAGATCAGCCGTTCGATTTTGAGTGATGTTGATAATGCGGATGTTGCTTTTGAACTTCTTCGCTAATCGAGTAAGGGGCTGCGCGACATGTGAGTTCGCGGAAGGATCGTTAACGAAGAAGGTGATCTGGTATTCGTTCATGAAAAGTTTAAGTTCGACAATGCTTAATAAAGACTTTATCGACACTCAACAACACCTCTTCCATGGGAATGAATACGGTTTTAGCTGGGTCGAACCGGCTTGGTTGTTCGATGTCGATATCAGAGACGATTAATACTTTGTCTGCGAGAGTAATATCTTGGGCGGTCAGTAAGTTTTCAATACCCATAGCGCCTTGCGTCTCAACCTTGATTGAAACGTTGAACTTAGGGGCTGTTTTATTTAAAGCATCAGCTGCCATATAAGTATGCGCAATGCCTGTAGGGCACGCAGTTACCGCTACAATTCTCATTATTATTCTCGGCTTAATCTCGTCCCTGTTACGTTACATAAGCTACCTTTCAGAAGCTACCTTGGAAAAGCTATCTTGCATGGGAACTTCAGTATGGAAAGCTCGCATGACAGAGGGACGATATTGTTATGGGTTCTGTGGATTTTATGGATTGGCGTTTTTTATTCCAAGGTGAAAGTCACACTCTGAGTTCTTGGTTACAATAATCCAGTTAATGCACCTTTCGTCCTATATATTGAGTGCCTTCACACCGTTAATCTTTTCATCTTATTAACCTTATCACTTACGTAATTACTTCAGTCTGAAATCAGGCGAGGCAGAGCAGCATATGGATATCACCAACATTATCGAGCCCGAAATCATCTGCTTAGATTTACAAGCAGACTCAAAACAGGCGGTATTTGAAGAGCTTGTTGAACTGCTAGACCGTGCCGGTAAGCTCTCCAATAAACGTGAATTCCTTGATGATATCTGGAAGCGTGAAGCCATCGGTAATACAGGTTTTGACGATGGTATTGCGATTCCACACGCGAAAAGTACTGCCGTAGCTAAACCTGCTGTGGCGGTAGGTATCAGCCGTTCTGGCATCGATTATGGCGCAGACGGCGGCGAGCTGTCGGATGTGTTCTTTATGCTCGCTTCTCCCGATAACCACGACGACCACCATATCGAGGTACTAGCTCAGATTTCGACCAGACTCATCGAAGATGGCTTTGTTACAAAATTAAAGGCGGTGGAGTCGGTCGAGGAAGCTCAAGAGCTGTTTCTCGAAGCCAATTTTGAACCTTTCGATAGTTACGCCTCTAGCCATCATGAAGTGTATGTCGAGCCACTCAGCCCTTGGGCACAATCTCTTAATCGCCTTAAAGAACACTTGTTATACGGCACCTCACACATGATTCCTTTCGTGGTTGCAGGTGGTGTGCTTTTGTCTTTGTCGGTGATGATGTCGGGTCATGGTGCAGTACCTGAAAGCGGTGTGTTAGCAGATATCGCACAGATGGGCATCGCGGGGTTAACCCTGTTTACAGCGGTGCTCGGTGGTTACATCGCGTATTCAATGGCCGACAAACCGGGTTTAGCGCCCGGTATGATTGGTTCTTGGGTTGCGGTGAATCAATACAATACCGGCTTTCTCGGTGCAATTGTGGTCGGTTTCTTCGCTGGTTTTGTGGTGAATCTACTTAAGAAGATCAAACTGCCAGACAGCATGATCTCGCTGAGCTCTATCTTCATCTATCCATTAGTCGGCACCTTCGTGACCTGTGGTGCGGTGATGTGGGTGATTGGCTCACCGATTGCCCAAGTGATGCTAGAGATGAACCAAATGCTGACTGGCATGGCAGGCTCAGGAAAAGTGGTATTGGGCAGTATTTTAGGTGCAATGACGGCCTTTGATATGGGCGGCCCGATCAATAAAGTAGCAACGCTGTTTGCCCAAACGCAGGTGAATACTCAGCCTTGGTTGATGGGTGGCGTTGGCATTGCGATTTGTACGCCGCCACTGGGTATGGCTTTGGCGACTTTCCTTTCACCGAAGAAGTTCAAGCGAGACGAACGTGAAGCAGGCAAAGCCGCAGGTATCATGGGTATGATCGGTATCAGTGAAGGTGCGATTCCTTTTGCTGCCGCCGACCCTGCGCGAGTGCTGCCTGCTGTGGTTGCTGGTGGCATTGTCGGTAATGTGGTTGGTTTTATGTTCCATGTGGTAAACCATGCACCATGGGGCGGTTGGATTGTTCTGCCTGTGGTTGATGGCAAACTTGGCTACATTATTGGTACACTTGCGGGGGCGCTAACCACGGCATTCATCGTGATACTGCTTAAAAAGAATGTGGTAGAAGGTGACGAACTTTCTTATCAGTCTGCAGGTGGTTCGGTAACAGAAGAAGGGCAAGCGGATGTGTTGGCGATCACTTCGTGCCCGTCTGGTGTTGCTCATACTTTCTTGGCGGCTAAGTCTTTAGAAAAGGCGGCGCATCATCTTGGGGTTCGGATTAAAGTCGAAACCCAAGGTGCCAACGGAATAGGTAATCGCATTACCCAGAAAGACATTGAAAGGGCGAGGTTGGTGATCTTTGCTCACGATGTGGCGATTAAAGAAGTTGAACGCTTTGCGAACGTGAAAACCTTGGATGTCAGTACTAAGGAAGCAATGCTTAATGCTCAGGCGTTGATCATGAGAAAGGTGTAACTCTTTAAACCGCAAAGTTTATCATCTATAAAGTTAACTAGATCAAAACTAAAAAGACTCCGCTCAGACCTGTTAAGGCGAAAGTGGAGTCTTTTTGTATTGTGCCCAATCAGTCAGGTCAAACGCTAAAAAGGGTGGTACTTAAATACGTCTTCAACCATTGAGTTGAGTAAATCGATATCGTCACAGGTTTTGGCGTAGGTACGCAGGCCTGCGATTTGAACCTGAACATGACGAGCAAGCTGAGTCGGTTCACGCTCTTTGCTTATCTCACCCAATTCTTGTGATTCTGCGATCAGCTTAGCGAACTCACCTTCCATGATTTTGAGTGATTTCTTTGCTTCTTCTAATAATTCGGCGTGTTCATCAGTCAGTTCTGCTACCGTTTTTGCCAGCATACACATGCCATTTGGCGAACTTTGTTTTGATTCGACCACAGCACGTTTGACGAAGCTTTCGAGCGCTTTGATTGGAGAGTCTGTTTCACTGCGGAAGCGGTTCAGATTCAGGATGCCAAGTTCGGTATAGCGAGCAAGCGTCTCTTTAAACAAACCTTCTTTGCTGCCGAACGTCGCGTAGATGCTGCCCGGACGCATATCAATCACGTCTTGCAGGTTGCGCATAGAAGTCGCATGAAAGCCCTTTTCCCAATACAGGTTCGTTGCTTTATCTACTACGTCTTGTCTATCGAACTTAGCGGTCTTAGCCATAACATCTACTTCATTAATCTGAACATATGTTCAATATTTTATGCTGAACGCCCGTTCTAGTAAAGGTGTGTTTAGCTGCTTTGCGCAGGCTTAGAACATCAAAGAGTTAATAAAACATCCAGATCATCAGGAAATAATCTTAATCATCAATAACTTCTACGGTCTTGTGCTGAGCGCCGTAGTAGGTGCCTTCATCGATGGTGTACATCAATGTTGCTTCGCACTCTGGACAATCGAATTCCTCATTGGGTTCAATAGCCGCTTCTTCTACCCATTCCCAACCGATATGTTCTTCGCAAGCGGGACAATCCATACAATATCTCTCAGTTGTTGTCGCATATTTATTGCGAATCTCTACTTTGATAATTCGGCATTATACATATTTAGTTAACGAGGAATAGACAGTTAATCAGCGCAGAATAGGGAGTTGATTAGTTGTGAATCAATCGCTGGTGAGAGTTGAATCTATAGTTAGTTCTGAATATATCGTTTTCTCTGAGCACATAATTGGTGCAGGCCTAACCCTTTTGGGTAGTTAAAGTGTGTCAGATTTCAGTCACTTACGTCAATAAAATGTTGTCGCATGTGTTTTGGGTATCGTTAGGTCGCTTAGCTAACAGTTTTATCGGTAAATCAATGAATTTTGTAAGGTTAAATGTTACCTTCATCGCATCGCGATCTGTGTGGCACGGTAATTGATGCACATTGATCAAGTTGAATAATTATACAGTCACAATTGAGGCGCATCTTATTAAGGGTGTGCGAGTTAGATGACTGAAAAGATTTGTTAGCTGCTAGGGAAATGATAATGAAATTAACCGATATGTCTTTTAAGCAAAAAATCATCGCTTTGCTTATTTTACCGATCTTGGGATTTCTATGGCTTAGCGTTTCTGCGATTTCAAAAGGCGTAGAAACCACCAGTGAATTGTCTTCATTAAACCAACTTACCCGTTTGTCGGTTGTGTACAGTGAACTTGTGCATGAGTTACAAAAAGAGCGTGGAATGACGGCTGGGTTTATCGGCTCACAGGGCACTAAGTTTGTCAGTGAACTACGTGCACAAAGAGCCAGTGCAGATAATAGACGTAATCTGAAAACTGAATACTGGCAATCTGCTGAAATCGATTTACCGCAGATCACTCGGCTGAACACTGAAATAAGCCAAAGCCTAAATCAAATTACTTCTATTCGAAATCGAGTGGATTCTCAATCGATTCCTCTGTCTGAAGCTTTGGGTTACTACACCAAACTGAATGCAAAGCTGCTGAGCGTATCGGCGTTAATTGCTGAGCTTAGCTCTGATGCTGCCATCACCACTGAAACCATCGCTTACTACAACTTTTTACAAGGTAAAGAGCGAGCGGGTATCGAGCGTGCTGTCCTAAATAATACCTTCTCTAAAAATGAATTTGGCCCAGGCATGTTGGTTAAATTCATCTCTTTGGTGACTGAGCAAAATACCTATTTCTCAAACTTTGAGGTATTGAGTAACCCAGCTAACGTTCGTTTCTTTGAACAGCAATTGAATGATCGTTCGGTGGCAGAAGTAGAAAAGCTTCGTGGTTTGGCTGAATCTAAGATGAGCGGTTTTGATGTTGATCCTGTGTACTGGTTCTCGCAATCTACCGCTCGTATTGTTCAGCTAAAGAAAACAGAAAACCGCCTAGCAGAGTCGCTTATCGCACTGACAGAGAAAAAAATGTCAGAGGCGCAGTCTGCGATGATGATGAGTATTGGTCTGTTTGCTTTGATAACCTTGTTCGCGACCTTCGTGAGCTATAAGGCGATCAGCGACCTGACGATGAGAGTAAAAGATCTTACAGTGATGTTGTCTAAGGTTCGTAATGACAACGACTTAACAGTTCGCGCTAAGTTCGTTGGCAACAGCGAGCTTGGACAGATCTCTTCGGCACTCAACGAAACGCTAGAGAAGTTTTCAAACGTTATCGACAACCTGTCTCAGTCGAGTCTGACCTTAGCTTCAGCTGCTGAAGAAACTTCGCAAACCTGTCACTACAATTCGAACACGCTGGTTCAACAACAAGACCAAATTGGTTTAGTTGCAACGGCCACAGAAGAGCTATCAGCTACGGTGAACGAAGTCGCGGCGAAAACACAGCAAACAGCAAGCTCCGCTAAAATGGTCGATGAGCAGTCACAAGAAGGTTTGAGTACAGTTCAGGATTCTTACCACTCTATCGAAAAGCTGGCATCTGAAATTAATGATCTAGCGGAAAAGATCACGCACTTACACGAGAGCAGTAATAACATCAACAGTGTGATTGATGTGATTAAGTCCGTCGCTGAACAGACTAACTTGTTAGCATTGAACGCGGCAATTGAAGCGGCAAGAGCGGGTGAGCAAGGTCGTGGATTTGCGGTAGTGGCTGATGAAGTTCGCACGTTAGCACAGCGTACTCAGCAGTCGACAGCTGAAATTGAAGGTTTCATCAGCTCGTTACAGTCTGATGTGCAAACCGCGTTTAATGTGATTGATAACAGTCAGAAGATGTCGTCTAAAGCGGTTGAGGATTCAAAAGAGGTGGAACACACCTTACAAGGTATCTCAGCATCGGTGAGCGAGATCTTTAGCATGACTGAGCAGATCGCAACCGCTACCGAAGAGCAAGCGGTAGTGACTCAAGATATTGCTCAAAACGTCATGGCGGTAGAGCAGAAGTCGACAGAATCTACGACAGGTGCAACGCAAATAGCTGCAACAGCCAAAGAACAAGCTCAGTTAGCAGCTTCATTGAAAGATATTGCGAGTACGTTTAAGAGCTAACTAGCAAGCACTCCAATAAGAAGTAAAATGCCCGTTAGTCTCTACTTTTAATAGCAGGACTAACGGGCTATTTGTATCTGCTGTCTTCTAAATGGCAACAGATAGTCCATTCAATGGGAATCTACCCCATAAACCAAGACACGAAAATCAACGCACCAAAACCAAATGTCGCCATTAATGCCGTGTCGCCACCGGCTGCTGTGTAGCTGCCTTCGGTTTGTAGGTGAGGGAAGTCAGGTCTGCGAACCTTAACTACCATTGCGAGTGGGCCCCAGATAGCTAGGAACACCAGGACCATGCCTGCATAGTCCAGCATGCTTACAAACTGGCTAGCGAACAGCTCAGCTAATACCAAAGGTAAGATGAAGGTTAGCGCATAAGCCAACGCTTTGTTGTTGGTCACCGCATCTTTGTTTTGGTCGTAAAGCGCCATCGACACGCCGAGGAAAGAAGTCACCAAGGCCAGAGCAGAGAACAGAGCGATCACCACTTTCAACCAAGCAGATTGGCCGCTGAACGCAGAGATCAACTCAGAGATATTGTGGAACTGGCTTATCGCGTCTGTGCCAAGGTTGCCGATAATCGCGAATAACCAAGTTAGGTAGCAAATTAATGGAATCACTGAGCCTAGCAGAATCATATTGCGGATCTGCTTTTGAGTTGCTTCACGGTTGTAGATAACCAGTGACGGGATCACCACCATAGAGGCAAAGCTAGTAAAGATAACTGCGCTGTATTGCACCACGTCGTTGGCCGTGTATTGGCTGGTTTGAGTTAGGTAATCAAGGCGAATGTTGCTAAATAATGACGCGATAACGATAAACAGCATCACGACCATCAAGATGAATAGCCCGCGATTCAGTTTGTCGATATAAGACTTGCCCGAGACGACGATAGCACCCATCAATAGGCTGAAAATGGTATACGCAACGGATGCTGATACATCGACACCAACGTCGAGCAGTAGCTTATGAATGATGTCACCGACACCCAAGATATAAGCGATCAACATGCATACTAGCAACAGGTAAAAGAGTGCATTGATAAAGTGTTTACCTTTGCTGCCCAGAGTGAGGTAAGCAACACTGCTCATGCCACTGTTGTCTTTAGTTTTAGTGCATGCTTCTGCCAGGAGGAGTGCAGAGTATGTGGTGCCGATAAAGATAAGTAGCATCAGCACTGAGCTGATCATGAAGCCAAATTGGGCCAACACCATGGGAATAGCGAGCATGCCAGCCCCTAATGCAGTTCCTGACAGAATCAAAGAACTGCCGAATAATTTCATATTCAAGAAAAACAACCTCAAGCGATCCAATTAAATTTTGTTTGGATTGTAAATAAT
>NZ_JBFRTQ010000090.1:0-499 GCF_041474195.1 Vibrio sp. 10N.222.52.C3
AGTTTGATTTTTATATGCCTTTTTAACCAATCAAAAGGTCATAAAAGACTATTCTTCTATATCCTATTGCTATAAAGAAAGAGTTGATAGATATTGAGTATATTGTGTTGCCAAAGTGTCGGGGGACATCATGGATAAACAGGAAGAGACGCGTGTAGAGTTCGATTACACAACATTTCTTGGCGCCTCATGCAGTAAAAAATGGACTTTTCTGGAAGCACTCACCACAATTGCGCCAGTGTTCAGTACCGTCTGGCGAGATAGCATTAAAGAGTTGGGCACCCCAGAGGATCGTTTATGGCAGATGGCATTGAAATCAATGTCGACGCGTAAAAGTGATGAGTCGAACATTGTTACCTTACTCAAGCTCGCTAAGCTGGAAGGGATCAATGAGCTCAAAGTGGTGATGCCATATTCACTTGAAGAAGAGCAGATCGAGTATATTGAATCGCGCAGTCATTTAGTGATTGCGGGTAATTCTGGAGAAGAGTTCACGATT
>NZ_JBFRTQ010000090.1:1129-35009 GCF_041474195.1 Vibrio sp. 10N.222.52.C3
TGGAGAAGAGTTCACGATTAAGCTGTAACTTCAGCTCGCCTATAATCTCTCTCGAGGAATAGTAAAAACGTACACGTAAAAAGGGCCTCAAATATTGAGGCCCTTTTAGTATCTAAAACTTGAGTCTACGAGCTTATTAGCTTTCGAGCTTTTTATTTTGAGATTAAGCGACTAGTCGATTAGACCATAGTCAGCGCGCAGTACATCGATGATCTCTTGCTTCGGATTTTCGCTCAGTACGATCTCCGCACCTGTGATTTTCGCTGCGATATCAAGGTAAGTGCGAGACAGAGACATTAGTGAATCCAGTGGAAGTTCATTGTCACGAGCCAATGCTTCACGTTCTGGCATACGCTCTTTATTCAAAAGAATGTCGGCATCAGGGAAGTAGTTAAGCAAGAACTGACGGAAGCCTTCTTTTGAATTCTCAACGATGTTGCCGTTGTTATATTCCTGAGTATCCCAAATGCGAGATGAATCTGGAGTACCGACTTCGTCCATGTAGATAAGCTTTTCTTTGCCTTGAGCATCGTTGACGTAGCCAAACTCAAATTTGGTATCAACAAAGGTTTGGTCTACTTTTGCTAGCGCTTGGCTGATTACGTTGAAGCCTTCTTTAAGAAGTTTTTCGTAATGCGCGATGTCGCTTGCTTGAGTAAAGTTGAATGCTGCGAAGTTATCTTCGATGTTGTTGCGTGTGATGTTCACATCGTCAGCTTCTGGAACGCCAGGAATACCTTTCAGAATCCCTTTTGTTGAAGGCGTGATCAGTAGCTCAGGCAACTTCTTGTCTTTCTCAAGGCCTTCAGGCATCTCGATACCACAGAATTCACGTTCGCCGTTTGCGTATGCACGCCACATTGAACCAGTGATGTATTGACGACAAATCGCTTCGATCATGACTGGGCGAGCTTTTTGTACAATCCATACGAACGGGTGAGGGATATCAAGAATATGACTGTCAGCAAGTCCGTTGTCTTTAAACAATTTGAACCAGTGGTTAGAGATAGCATTCAGAGCCGCTCCCTTACCTGGAACACCTTTAAGATTCCCTTCACCACGCCAGATACAATCAAATGCAGAGATACGGTCACTGATCACCATGATTGCTAAAGGCGCATCTGGTGCTACATCGTAGCCTTTCTCTTTAATTAGTCGTTGGCTATCTTCTTCAGTTAACCAGTAGACCGAACGAACCTTGCCACTGTGGACAGGTTTATCAGTACGGATTGGTAGGTCATCATTTACGGCAAGAACTTGATCAGCAAGGCTCATTTAGACATTCCTATCTTTTATCAAACGTCATACAGAGAAGTGCGGTGTGCACATGATTAGACGGGCATTATACCCAATCTACTATTTGCTTCCAGAGAAAAAGCAAACGATTGCTAAATCTGTTGTTTAAATAAAAACCCCCGCCTAACAATCCGCTAAAAAATGGGCGAATTGTAGGGCAGGGGAAGGCAGTATGTTTGGACTGTGTTTTGGCGAATTGTTTCTTAAGTTAAATTAAGTTTGTTAGCTAAAAGATTAAGCTATGTTTGTGGACCATGTTTTTGAGCCAAAATGTTATTAAGCAAGGTGGCTTAGTGAATACGCTCTGAATTTGCATCCATAAAGAAGACTTCACATTGAAAGCGTAACCCTAATGTTCTTAGGTACTGTTGGCTGAACTGATCAATCGATGCACTTGCAACAATCGCGCTCGCATTCTTAGAGCGGATTGCTTTCTCGACAGTCTCTACCTCAGTCATTTGATGAGAGGCTTTCATATGAATAACGCGGTCGCAGCAAACATTATGTTGCTTAAGCTGCTTAGCCGATGGTCTTGGTGTTTGAGCCGTAAACAGTAACCACTGATGTTGATTGGACAGCAACGCCATTCTTGCAAACAACGCTTCCTCGTTTGAATTTTTGCTTTTACGAGAAACTGATGTAAATGCGCAGTGAACTAGCGGGCTAGAGTGTTGTGCTTTAACGTGTGCTTGAATCATTTTGCTGTCCTTATATACATGCTGTATGTGTATACAGTAGTTTTAGTTACTTATAAGATCAAGCGTTTTTTGCGGGATTATTGGACGATTTCGTCTGAGGTTATGGATGGTAAATGATTAAATCATTGAAAGTATTCGATAAATTAAATTTGAATGAATCTGCTGTTTTGTATCATAAGTTGAATAAATGTGAGCTTTATACAGGTGTATACACTGGTTTTTGCAGAAAAGTACTGTATATACCTGTATAGAAGAGAGAACAAAGAAGATCTAAAACCACAGGCACAAAAAAAGCGCCTTAGGCGCTTTCTTATATTTCACGGTGTTGCTTATCTCAATGTCGCTTGGGAGAGTTTTGCTCTCATTTCAATTTCACCAATATTGAACTGGCGAACATCAATGGTTGCAATATCATTGCACTCGTTACATGCATGATGACACTTACCATCTAGGTAGTCGTGCTTTTTAACTAGGCTTGGCTTTTTGCACCAATCACAAACGCCTTCTATTGTGAACATATTCTCTCCTCACCTGTTTAAGTCAGGTGTATTTTCGGCGCAAATTATGACACAAGTAAGACCCATTAGTTAATAGTTTGTTACCCGTTTTTGAGAGGGGGATCGATTGCAACACCAATAAAATCGATATCTTTGAGATCTAGGAAAATGAAGATGTGTGTTTGTTTACGGTTTTGTAACATTTTGTAAAATGGTTTTTAGCGCATTGTTCAAACGTTTCATTTCTTCGTCACATCCGTGACCATCTGGATGGTAGATCTTTGATAGCTGTTTGTATCGGATCTTGATGCTTTTCTGGTCGGGGATTGAGCTAGGTGTGTAGCCAAATAGCGCGCAGGCCACCTGCAAATTACTCAGACCTTTGCTGTTTTTCTGCTTCTTCAATTCGTGGAACATAGTGTTCAGCTGGCGTTTTTGCTGCTTAATCGTAAGGTCCTTCGAGCTAAGCTGCGCTTCAAGTGATTGTTGTTGCTGTCGCGAATCACCCGACTTTAGAGCTTGTCTTTTTCTTGAGATAACGAGCGTCGCAATAATGCTGATGATTGAAATCAACACGGCCAACGCAGCACCAATCATATAGTCAGAGCTAGTTAGGTTAGAACTGGAGAGGTTAGAGCGTGATGCTTGGTTAGATTGAACGTGCTTAGATACCCCCTGACTGGTGTCTATTTCAGAGTCGATGCTGTCATCGAGCTGTTCTATTGAAGAGATCTGTTTTGCACGTTGCTGGTTGAATTGTGCTTCCAAAATGCGGTTGTAGCCCTCTTCTGCTTGTGGATTATCTTTTAAGGCTGCTTCATACCATAGCTGCGCTTTATCTAATGGTTGAAGGAGGTCTTGTTCTAGCGAGGATTCGTAGAGTTTTGCTACCTCGATAGGTGCGCGCTGGTTACCTTGCAACGCCGCTTTAATAAACCATTCCAAAGCAAGCTTGTTACTTTGTTCAACACCTGTACCTGCCAAGTACCATTCACCCAGTCTAAATTGCGCGTTTGGGTTGCCGTTTTCTGCTGACTGCGTGTACCAATACAATGCATCACTGGTGCTAACAGGAACGTCGACACCCGATTCATAAGCTTGAGCCAATTGGTATTGAGAAACTGGATCTTGAGGTTGTGATTCTAGTGAAAATTCATCACTGCTTGCTGCGTGCACGAAATGTGTGGTGGACAGTTGAATCGTGGAAAAGATGAGGGCTAGAAATAGTGTTCTAAGAAATGATGATGACAGAATGTTGGATAGGATCAGCAAAAGATAAGTCTCGTAAAAAAGCCCAGAATCGATATGTCAGTATGAATACGCTTTATGGTCGTTGATTATTATTATCACGTTAAATGAGTAACATAACTGATAAACAACTATATAGAGGTTAATTCAATAGATAAAGATGGACTGGGCTTTAATCGTGCTACTTAAGCGGCAAGATTTGAATTTCTACGCGACGGTTACAAGCACGACCTTGAGAGGTGTTATTGTCACATAGAGGGTAGCGCTCACCGTTACCACGAGCAATAGCACGACCTGCAGCAACGTCTTGAGAGATCAAGAATGCACGAACAGATTCAGCTCGACGCTCAGAAAGGATTTGGTTCGTCGATTCGCTGTCAGTGTGACCTTCAATCACTAGGCTAGTGTCTGGGTATTCAACTAGGATGCGAGCAACGCCGCGAAGGGTATTGTGAATGCTTGATTCCAAAGCGTAAGAGCCAGAATCAAAACCGATGCCGTTTTCTAGGCGAAGTAGAAGTTGGTTCTCACCGACACGTTCAACTTGAACGCCTGAATTCATTAGCTCTTCACGAAGGGCAGCTTCTTGTCGGTCAAAGTAGTAACCAATACCACCAACAGCGGCGCCACCGGCAGCACCAATAAGTGCACGTTTACCACGGTCTTTAGAGTCACCAGTTGCAGCACCAGCAACGGCACCAGCGAGTGCACCAATTAGAGCGCCTTGAGTTGCAGAGTTAGCCTCAGATTCGCCAGTTGTCGCGTTTTGGCGTTGAGTTGCCTGACAACCCGTTAAAGCGATAGTAAGCGCTAGGGCTAGTGTGATTTTTTTAACGTATTTCTCCATCATGTACTTCTGTCAAACGAATGAATCCGAGTGACAAACATAGTCCTGTAAATCTTATTGATGGTTTTTATCAATACGTCGAAGCAATGTAAAGTGGCTCTATGATTTAGTTATCTTTTTAGCTGCCTGGGTACCGCCAACTGGTCGATTAACAGACAATTTACGACCTTTCTTCAAACCAACTTCATAATCGGCGGTGAGGTTTTTCATCGCTTCTCTCAGTTGCTGCTTGAACGTTTCACGGTCGATATTTTTGAACTCTTTATCAATGTAGTTATTGATCTTGTTGTTTGATTCGTCGTCGGGAGTAATGGTTGGTAGCTTTTCAAGCGCACCTTCAACCCAGCCTGAAACAAACGAGTTCACGCGGCGTGTCACTTCTAAGGACCCTGTGCCAGAGCCAGCAAAGCTATTTCTGAATTGGCCGGTGTGTTCATTCAGTTCACGATAAATGATATCGAAAGCGAACGCTGCGAAGATCGCGCGGTCGGCTTCACCAATGAACTCAACACGCTTGAGGCCTTTATGATTCAGCAATACGGCTTCTACGCCAAATTTGGTGTTGATACCGCGAATAACACGCAGCAGTGTAGAACTGATATTTGCAGGTAACAGGTGACTGGACTGAGTTTTCCCCATCTTGATAAATTCAATATCGTCTTTTTCGAGACCATATTTCAGCATCAAGTTATGCGCCATTTTTATCGCATTGGCAGCTTCATTGACGTTCGCAGAATTTCCAAGCTCAAGACACTTGGCAATTTTCTTTAGGGCTTTTTTCTTATCCATCGACAATTTAATCAGTACCGCAAATTTTTAAAAGTCCAACATTTTACATGTTTTCGCGGGTAACAGAAAGGCAAAACTGGTTTGATGAACAAGGAAGGCGGTGAACATTGAACTGCATGAGCCCAGTTGGCGGTAAAAACAAAAACGCCATCAAGCGTATTGATGGCGTTAGTGACACGTTTTTTCAATATGTCTAGAGCATTCGTAAACTAGATACCCAGTTCATCGAGTAGATCTGCCGCAGAATCATTGCCAGAGCTTTGAGCTGGCTTGTTCGCTTCTTGCATTTTTTTCTGAGTCGCCTCAAGAATGCTATCTGGACATTCGTCTTCTGCGATTTCAAATTCTTCTAATTGAATGAACTCAGTCTTATCCATCGCAAGCTCAAGGTAGAAGATGTTGTTATTAGCGGTAGAGAAGGTCACACGACGAGCTTGTGGACGGTCGAGATTGGTATCAACAGAAAGGTTAACTTGCTTGTTCAGAGCCAGCATTTTCGGTTGGTTTTGTGTGATGTTGGTTTGCAGCTCTTTGCGGATTTTATTGGTGAAATCGCCAACTAATTGGTTCATCAACTCACCCAATACATCACCCACTTCGTCTGAAGTATGAAGCACAGCAAGCTCGTTTTCAGGCATGCCCATATTGCGCATGTAATTGGTGTAGATCTCTAGCGCTGCTTTGGACGTAAAATTAATAACAACGAGACCAGAAAAGCCGCCGTCAAACAGAACGAAGCAACCAAAATCTGGCTTTAGGCTTGTCTTGTTGATCTTTTGAACCATGGCTGAATAGGACACCTGAGAAGCCGTCGCTGAAGTCAGTACGCTTGAGACTGATTGGCATAGTTTAAGAAGGATATCTTCAGTTGTGACTGTTTTGTTTTTTTTCATTGTGATGTGCTCGTGGAGATGTCTTAAACAAAATGTTATTCAGTATATTGTTACTGAATTAAGACGAAAGTGACTATTTCTCCATTCTTGCACTGAGATTCTGATTTGATCACCTTTTTATATGATCTTAATAGTAGTAAAGTGACGAAATTCAAAGAAAATTATTATAAATCTCAGATAACCCAATGCTGATAGGATCAGCGAAGTAGGGGCAGGAAGCAAATGTTACCAAGACTTCAACTCAATGCTGATGTCGATCCAGTTGTCGTACGCTTTTTAGATGAACTAAAAACAGCGGGCTTTACTGGCGACATTGAATCTCAATATTCTAGCCGTTTGGCTGTGGCGACTGATAATAGTGTCTATCAGCAATTGCCGCAGGCGGTCATCCTTCCTAAAACAACGCAAGACGTTGTGCTTATCGGTAAAGTGGTTTCTAAATCCGCTTACGAACGCGTGACTTTTTCCCCTCGTGGCGGCGGTACCGGAACCAACGGACAATCTTTAACAAAAGGTGTCGTGGTTGACCTGTCGCGATACATGAATAAGGTTCTTGAGATTAACGAGAAAGAGGGCTGGGTAAGAGTTCAGTCTGGTGTCGTTAAAGATCAATTGAACGACGCTGTTCGCCCTTATGGTTACTTTTTCTCTCCTGATCTATCAACCAGTAACCGAGCAACCTTGGGTGGCATGATCAATACCGATGCTTCGGGCCAAGGGTCATTGAAGTACGGCAAAACGTCTGACCATGTATTGTCGCTGCAAGCGGTGTTCGCAGATGGTTCATGTCTAGAATCTGATTTATCACGCGGCTTACCTGTAGAGGGTGAATTCGCTCACCATGCACTTGCGGTGACAGAGGCGGTTTGTCGAGACAAACGCGCTCAAATCTTAGATAAATTCCCTCCGCTGAATCGCTTCTTAACAGGCTATGACCTAAAGAATGCAATCAACGAACAAGATGACAGCTTTGACCTAACTCGCGTTCTATGTGGCGCTGAAGGTTCTTTAGCATTCATCACGGAAGCAAAGTTAAACCTAACCAAGATTCCAAAAGCGCGCACACTGGTTAACGTGAAATACAACACGTTTGATTCTGCGCTGCGTAATGCGCCGTTCATGGTGGAAGCGAAAGCACTGTCTGTTGAAACGGTAGATTCAAGAGTATTGAACCTAGCGAAGCAAGACATCGTTTGGCACACCGTGAGCGATTTGCTGACTGATGTTCCGAACAAAGAGATGCTTGGCATCAACATGGTTGAGTTTGCAGGCCAAGATGAAGCGGAAGTTGAACAGCAAGTTCAAGCGCTGACTGCACGCCTTGAAACCATGGTTGAAAGCGAAGAAGCCGGCGTGATTGGTTTTCAAGTTTGTAGCGATTTGGCGAGCATTGGCCGAATCTACAACATGCGTAAGAAAGCAGTGGGTCTGTTAGGTGCGGCGAAAGGCCGAGCTAAGCCAGTCGCTTTTGCTGAAGATACTTGTGTACCACCAGAAAACCTCGCGGATTTCATCTCTGAATTTAGAGTGTTACTCGATTCAAAAGAGTTGAATTACGGCATGTTTGGTCACGTTGACGCGGGCGTATTACACGTTCGTCCAGCATTGGATCTGTGTGACCCGATGCAAGAAGCATTGATGCATGAAGTCTCTGATGAAGTGGTTAAGCTGGTGACGAAATACGGCGGTTTAATGTGGGGCGAGCACGGTAAAGGTTTCCGTTCTGAGTATGGCCCAGACTTCTTTGGTGAAGAGCTGTTTACCGAATTAAGACGTATTAAAGCAGCATTCGACCCGCACAACAAGATGAACCCAGGCAAGATCTGTACGCCTTTAGAAAGTGACGCTGAATTGGTGAAAGTCACCGATACCAAGCGTGGTTTCTACGACCGTCAGATCGACGTACAAGTTCGTGACAGCTTCAAGCAAGCAATGGAATGTAACGGTAACGGCTTGTGTTTCAACTACGATACTAGCTCGCCAATGTGTCCTTCAATGAAAGTTACGGCTGACCGACGTCACTCACCCAAAGGCCGCGCAGGCTTGGTAAGAGAGTGGTTGCGTCAACTGACTGAACAAGGCGTTGATATTCTCGACCTTGAGCAAGAAGCGTTGAAAGACAACACACCCGTTAAGACTATGATTGAGCGTGTTCGCAATACGATGAACAAACGCCATGAGTACGATTTCTCGCATGAAGTTCATGAGGCGATGAACGGTTGTTTGGCGTGTAAAGCGTGTGCGAGTCAATGTCCGATCAAAGTCGATGTACCAAGTTTCCGTTCTCGATTCTTGAACATCTACTACTCGCGTTACCAGCGCCCTGCAAAAGATTATCTAGTTGCCAACATTGAAACCATGCTGCCGCTGATGGCGAAAGCGCCAAAAGTAGTCAACGCTGCATTGGGTCAAAAGTGGATCCAAACGGCAACAGCTAAAACGGTCGGTTATGTTGATGCACCATTGATGTCGGTGCCTACGCTCAAAAATCGTCTAGCGAGTAAAGAGCTGCAACTCTTCGATTTACAGTATTTAGAAGGCTTGTCTTCTGAACAGAAGAAACAGCATGTGCTGATCGTTCAAGACCCGTTTACCAGCTTCTATGATGCCGAGGTGATTGAAGACTTTGTCACTCTGGCTCAAAAACTTGGCAAAACTCCGGTACTGCTGCCGTTCAAACCGAATGGTAAAGCGTTGCACATCAAGGGCTTCTTAAATCGTTTTGCACGTGAGGCGAAATCGACTTCGGATTTCTTGTCGATGGTGGCGGATATCGGAATTCCTTTGGTCGGTGTTGATCCTGCTCTTGTGCTTTGTTACCGCGATGAATACGTCGAGATCTTAGGTGACAAGCGCGGCGACTTTGATGTACTTACTGTGCATGAATGGTTAATGCCATCGCTAGGTGAGTTCGAAGCACGCTCAGCAAGTGAAGATATGTGGTACTTGTTTGCTCACTGTACTGAGAAAACCAAAATGCCGAACGCTGAAAAAGAGTGGGGTACTATCTTCAAACACTTTGGGGCGGCGTTAACCAGCGTTCCTGTCGGCTGTTGTGGTATGGCGGGAACTTTCGGCCACGAAGTCGATAAGCTACAAATGTCGAAAGACATATATGGTTTAAGCTGGAAGCCTCAAATGCAGGACTTACCAAAAGATCGTTGCTTGGTGACGGGCTATTCTTGCCGCAGCCAAGTGAAGCGTTTTGAAGGTGAGAAGCTTGCTCACCCATTACAGGCGCTAGCAAAAATTCTCTAATACATTTAGCCCAGCAATTGCTGGGCTTTTTTCTAAACTAACAAAGGAATGTTAATAAGGAAAAGTATGAAATTTCTAGAATTAAAAGTACCACCCGTTGCACTGTTCATTATTGTATTCGTAGCATCATACTTCTGCGCTCAACAGTTGAGCCAAGGGACACTGGCATTGCCTTATGGAATGATTGTGTTAGGAATCGGAGTCACATTGAGTGGTGTGATCGGAATATCCGGTATATTGGAATTTCGAAAACAGAAAACCACCGTTAACCCGATCAAAGTCGAAACCGCTTCAGCCGTCGTGGACAGTGGAATTTTTGGCTACACGCGAAACCCAATGTACTTAGGGTTGTTCATCCTGCTATTTTGCTTTGGCTACTTCTTCCAGAATATCTTCAGTGTACTACTTAGCTTTGGCTTCGTAATCTACATGAATTACTTCCAAATCAAACCCGAAGAGCGAGCACTAGAACAATTATTCGGCGCAGAATATGTTGATTACAAACAAAAGGTTAGACGCTGGATTTAGTGATGATTTGAGTGCTGGCTTAGTAATCGAAATAAAAAAGCCCAGCTTGAGATTATCAAGCTGGGCTTTATTGATCTTGTTCTAGAGCTGATTAAGCAGCTGCTGTGAACTGAGCTAGAAACATCTCTTTGCGTTCGTTGAAGCGGTTTACTAGGTCGTCTACAGAAGCTTGGTCGTATGGCTTAAGGCCACTTGCTACCATACGCTTCACGCCTTTACCTACTACTTCGCCGTCTTCTTTGAAATCGAAGTTCAGGGTCACGATGCCACGTTTGCCTTCAACATCAAAAGTCGCGCCAGAGAATTCAACTTCTGGGTGAGACAGGTCTAGGCGAGTAAATTCAACTTCCATGCTCTCGTAAATCACTAGAGGACGTTGGCAGTTGATCATCATTTGTTGTTCTTCCATAAGAGGAACCATGATGTGTGGGAAGTTCATGCCAGAGAACTTAACGTAGTTTGTTACCACGTGCTCGATGAATGCTTGGTCGTGGCTCTTTTCACCTTCACAAGACATGTGTAGGTACTCTTTGCCTTTCTCGTCAACCAGTGAGCTTTCTTTCTCACATTTGTTGTCAACGCTAAGCGCAATACCGTTACCCACCATACCTGAAAAATCAAAACGCATTTTTTGGCTGATGCCTTCTTTCTGCAGAAGAACTGCAAACAAAAGATCGCCAGGCACGCAGAAGCGCTTGTTGTCTTCATCGTGAATTGGGTTGAAGTCAGCAGCTACTTTTTTAGCAAAGTGGCTAGCTTGTTCACGAGTGAATTGAAATTGATTGTCTTCAGTAGAAAAGTAAGGTGTCAGAAACATAGTATCGCTATTAGTCATCAAATCTGGGGTGGATTATAGCTAACTAACTTCGTTCTAATGGTCTATCCAGTTAACTTTGCTTATATATCAGTCAATTAGATAAATACGTTGGATGGTATGTGACGATTTCAAGGGAGATATGGCCTTTGGCTCAATGCAACAAGGGCTAATTAATAGCCCTTGTTTATATGACGTGCTATTTCGCCAAACCTTAGAAGCTACACAGTAGGCCTTCTGGCATTAGATGGTTATGCACTGATAATTTGAGCAGTAGATTTGCTTGCTCGATATCAGGTGAGAAGTAACGGTCTTTGTCGTAGAAGCTGACTTTCTCGCGCAGTATCTGTTTTGCTTCTTCTACTCGAGGAGAAGAGAGATTTGGTGCTCTAAAATCCAAGCCTTGTGCTGCTGCTAAGTATTCAACAGCCAAGATGCCACGGGTGTTTTCTGCCATGTCACGCAGTCGACGACCCGCAAAGGTTGCCATAGATACATGATCTTCTTGGTTTGCCGATGTTGGAAGGCTGTCTACTGAAGCTGGGTGTGCCAGTGTTTTATTCTCGCTTGCCAGAGCAGCAGACGTTACTTGAGCAATCATAAAGCCTGAGTTAACGCCGCCGTTATCGACTAAGAAAGGTGGAAGTTTGCTTAGTGCGCTATCAATCAGCAGTGCCATTCTTCGTTCAGAAAGGCTACCAATTTCTGCAATCGCAAGTGCTAGGTTATCCGCTGCCATTGCCACAGGTTCTGCGTGGAAGTTACCACCTGAAATAATGTCGCCGTCTTCAGCAAATACCAGTGGGTTATCCGATACCGAGTTCGCTTCAACGTTTAACGTTTCTGCTGAATTACGAATTTGCTGTAAACACGCCCCCATCACTTGAGGCTGACAACGCAGCGAGTAAGGGTCTTGAACCTTTTCACAGCAAGTGTGTGACTCACCAATTTCACTCTTTTGATCAAGCATGTGACGGTAAGCAAGCGCGGCATCCATTTGACCACGATGACCACGAACGCGATGAATTCGAGGGTCAAACGGACGACGACTACCCAGTGCAGCTTCAACAGACATTGCACCACATACGGTTGCAGACGCAAACAAGTCTTCCGCTGCGAACAGACCTTCTAATGCAAAGGCAGTCGATGCTTGTGTGCCGTTTAACAGCGCTAAGCCTTCTTTCGGCGCAAGTGTGATTGGTTCAAGACCTGCGATCTGCATTGCTTCTAAGCCAGTGATGATCTTGCCGTTGTGGCGTGCTTGGCCTTCACCTAGCAGAACGGTACTCATGTGGGCGAGGGGAGCAAGATCTCCAGATGCGCCTACTGATCCTTTTTGTGGAACACACGGGTAAACCTGTGCGTTCACAAGATCGATAAGGGCATTAATGACTTTGAGGCGAATACCTGAGTAACCGCGAGACAAGCTGTTAATCTTCAATACCATCATCAAGCGTACGGTTTCATCAGACATGAACTTGCCAATGCCCGCAGCGTGAGAAAGTACGATACTTTTCTGTAGAACTTCGAGATCTTCAGGCGCAATCTTGGTGTTTGCTAATAAGCCAAAACCCGTGTTGATGCCATATACAGTGCGATCTTCAGCAATCACTTGCTCGACAACCTGCATGCTCGCTTCAATATCAGGGATTGCAGCAGGATCCAGCGATAGGTTCACAGGGCTACGGCTGATTTTACGCAGTTCAGATAGGCCAAGAAGTCCTGGTTTAAGTAATAAGTTCAACATGTTCTCTCCAGACATTAAAGGCGACGAAGTTCTTCGTTTAGCATAGGTAAATCAAGCTTCTGCTCTTTAGCACACTGCTTGGCAATATCGTAACCCGCATCAGCATGACGCATTACGCCGGTTGCTGGATCATTGTGAAGTACGCGAGCAATACGCTGTGATGCATCTTCACTGCCGTCACAACAAATCACCATGCCTGAGTGTTGTGAGAAGCCCATACCAACGCCACCACCGTGGTGCAAAGAAACCCAAGTTGCGCCGCCCGCTGTGTTCAGAAGGGCATTCAATAGAGGCCAATCTGATACTGCATCTGATCCATCCATCATGCCTTCTGTTTCGCGGTTCGGGCTTGCTACTGAACCTGAATCTAGGTGGTCACGACCGATAACAACCGGTGCTTTCAGTTCGCCATTCTTAACCATTTCATTGAAGGCTTGGCCTAAACGTTCACGATCTTTCAAGCCAACCCAACAAATACGAGCTGGTAGGCCTTGGAACTGAATGCGTTCACGTGCCATATCTAGCCAGTTATGTAGATGTGGGTTGTCTGGAATCAGTTCTTTTACTTTTTGGTCTGTTTTGTAGATGTCTTCTGGGTCACCAGATAGTGCCGCCCAACGGAAAGGACCAATACCTTCGCAGAATAAAGGTCGAATATAAGCCGGAACGAAACCTGGGAAATCAAACGCGTTTTCTACGCCTTCTTCCAGTGCCATTTGGCGAATGTTATTACCGTAATCCACGGTCGCTGCGCCGCGGTATTGCAGGTCTAACATCGCTTGTACTTGAATCGCCATAGATTGCTTAGCGGCTTTCACCACTTTTGCTTCATCAATGGAGCGCTCTTGTGCGGCTTTCTCCATCGTCCAACCTTGCGGCAAGTAGCCGTTAAGAGGATCGTGGGCAGAGGTTTGGTCAGTCACCACATCAGGTGTGATATTGCGTTCAACTAACTCTGGGAAGACGTCTGCGGCGTTACCTAATAAGCCAACAGAGATTGGCGTGTCTGACTCTTTAATCATTGCCATCGCTTCATCTAAGCTGGTGGCTTTTTTGTCTACATAGCCAGTACGCAAGCGGTAGTCGATTCGTGATTCATCACACTCCACTGCGATCATTGAGAAGCCAGCCATCGTTGCAGCAAGAGGTTGAGCGCCGCCCATTCCACCAAGACCGCCCGTTAGAACCCACTTGCCGTTTGCTTCACCTTGGAAGTGCTTCTTCGCGATAGCGACAAAGGTTTCGTAAGTACCTTGAACGATGCCTTGTGAACCAATGTAGATCCAGCTGCCCGCGGTCATTTGGCCGTACATCATCAAGCCTTCTTTATCGAGCTCGTTGAAGTGTTCCCAGTTCGCCCAGTGTGGAACAAGGTTCGAGTTAGCGATCAGTACGCGAGGTGCGTTTTTATGAGTCGGGAACACGCCCACAGGTTTACCGGATTGAACAAGTAACGTTTGGTCGTCCTCTAAACGCTCTAATACTTCAACAATCTTGTCGTAACATTTCCAATCACGTGCTGCACGACCAATACCGCCATACACAACCAGTGCATGTGGGTGTTCTGCCACATCAGGATCTAGGTTGTTCATTAGCATACGAAGGGGTGCTTCTGTTAACCAAGATTTTGCGCGCAAAGTGGTGCCATGAGGTGCGCGAATTTCGCGAGTCGTGTCGAGACGAGGGTCACTGTTGTGGTGTTCCGTCATTTTGGAATTCCTTCTGTTTCACGTTATATCGTTGTAGTTGTAGTTGTAGTTGTAGTTATCGGTATAGCTGGATTAGTCGCTGGCCATTGCACTGGCAATATCCCAACATAAACGAGCCGCTAATCGAGCCGTTTGGCCATCGACGTCGTAGTCTGGGTTGTATTCCGCTATGTCCGCGATAATGAGTTTTTCACTGTGTTGGAAAATCTGTTCTAGAAAAGGAGCAAGCGCTTCATAGCTCACGCCTCTTGCCGCTGGTGCACTTACGCCCGGCGCAGTAGCTGCGGGGAAAACATCGAGATCAATGGTGAGATAGAGATAATCACACTCAACGATGAATTTTTGTAACTTGATCAGTTGAGCGACTTGATTCACTTGGGTCATGTTGCGGTCGTGTTCATACCACACGCCCAGTTGGTCAGCTTTGTTAAACAGCGCTTTGGTATTGCTGGCGGCACTCACACCAAGACAAGCGTAATGAAACGGCCATTGATGTGCGTGGCAGTAATCACTGATCTGGTTAAAAGGCGTGCCGGAGCTCGGTTTAACATCGGTGATGTCGCTTTCAAATTCACGAAGATCAAAGTGAGCATCAAAATTAACGATGCCGATCTTAGGATTGTGTTCTGATTGAATTTTATTTAGGTGCTCAGCGAGACCTTGGAACGTTGCCCAAGCCACCTCGTGACCACCGCCAAGGGTAATCACTTTGTTGGTTGCTAAGGCATTGGCAATCACAGAAGCACACTGTTTTTGGCTGACTTCTAATTGACCATCATTGCACTCGATATCACCAAGATCGGCGATGTGTGCGTCACTGTGCCAAGCCATATTCGCCAACGCTTGGCGTATCAAGTTAGGTGCTTGTTTCGCGCCCACGCGTCCTTTATTTCTTGCAACACCGGCATCGCTGGCAAAGCCTACCAAGGCGATATCACCGTCAGTCAGCTTGTCACTTAACTCACTACTTTGCACTTGCTTGGTAATGTGATGAACGCGAGTACCGAGTGCGCCATCTTCAAGATCATTACGTCCGGTCCACACAAAGTTATGCACGGTTGTTGCGTTCTCTTGGATACCGTTGGATTTAGATTGAGTCATGACACACCTCGCCATTAACAATGCGTTTATGCAGGTGAGGAACACCGACTTGATAGCTTAGATCTGCAGGGTGGTCGATGTTCCAGATAGCCAAATCTGCGGCATAACCGATTTCGACTTTGCCTTTGGTTTGTGACTCACCAATGGCAGCCGCCGCGTTACAAGTTACACCGCGTAGCGCTTCTTCAGGCGTCGTACCAAACAGGGTGCAGCTCATGTTCATCATCAGCGTTAAGTCTGCAAAGGGAGATGTGCCGGGGTTTAGGTCGGTCGCGATCGCCATTGGGATTTTGTGTTCACGAAGTAAAGTAATAGGTGGCTGTTGAGTCTCTTTCAAGAAGTAGAAAGCCCCGGGTAATAAGGTGGCGACTGTGCCTGATTCTGCCAGTGCTTTTACTCCGGTTTCATCAAGGTATTCAACATGGTCGACAGAGAGTGCACCGTATTTAGCTGCGAGCGCACTGCCGCCCATATTTGAAAGTTGTTCAGTGTGACCTTTAATCGCTAGCCCATGTGCTTTGGCAGCTGCAAATACACGTTCGGTTTGTTCTAAGTTGAAGCCGATAGATTCGCAGAACACGTCAACGGCATCGGCGAGCCCTTGCCCCGCAGCTTTAGGAATGATCTCTTGGCAAACCAGATCAATGTAGCTATCGGGTTGTTCTTTATATTCGGGTGGCACAGCATGCGCTGCAAGGAGAGTAGTGGTGATCTTAATTCGGCGATGATTCTCTAACGCTTTAGCTGCGCGTAACATCTTGAGTTCGTCTTCAAGTGTTAAACCATAGCCAGATTTTACTTCGATGCTGGTTACGCCACTTCTTAGTAGGCCGTCGAGCCTAGGCAACGCCATTTCAACCAGCTCGGATTCTTGTGCTGCGCGGGTCGCGGTTACTGTCGCTAAAATACCACCGCCTTGCTTGGCAATGTCGGTGTAGGACACACCATTCAAACGCTGTTCAAACTCGTTGGCGCGATTACCTGCAAATACAAGGTGAGTGTGGCAATCAATCAGACCTGGGGTAACGAGCTTGTTTTTGCAATCATAGGTGATGTAATCCGCAGAGCCATCAGTGCTCGGTTGCTCTACCTCAGAAGCCTGAGCCTCATGGTTTGAACAAGAGATGGACACGATTTTACCGTCTTCGATAACGATATCTTGAGGGGAAGAAGGCTGATAACCATCGGCTCCCGAGCTCATGGAGACCACTCGTGCGTTTTTGAGGATCAAATTCATAATCACCTAGATCTTTGCTAAACATTAAATGTATATACAAATAAATAGGCTAAACGCTGACCCGAATCAAGTTGATGTTGCAAAAATGTGATCGGCGATCAGGATGATGTTCTTTAATCTAGAAGTATCTTGGAGCTTAATTTGTACTTAGAGCCAGGATGGTAGAGCAATGCAAAGCTGATGAGGCGTTCTTTGCTCCATGTTCTTCTATTCAAAAGAAGGCAAGGTTCTGATTCAGATAGCTTTAGTGACGTTCTGATTTGAGAATCTGGAATAATGGCTTCAACCGTGTGCTCGATAGCACTTAACGGGCAGCTTTTTGAAAGGTATTCGTTGGGCGTAGAGGTTGAAAAGTCTTGCTCTAGGTATTTTGGAGCGGCTTGAGAGTTCACCCAGCGCGCTTCCAATTGAATCGGTGCGTTGTCCGCAAAGTGTATGATTTCACTATAGAACACTTCTGCGTTAATCATCACACCTAACCGTGTAGCCGTGCTTTCATCAGCCTTGATACTATCGTGCTTGATAACTTGGCTAGTATACGTTTGGCCTCGGTCTTTGATCTCTTGCGCTATGTTGTTGATATCAAGCAACGGAGATTGCGCTTTTTCGTCGGGTTCACAAACAAAAGTCCCCAGTCTTGGTTTCCTGATGAGCTTGCCTTCAGACACAAGATCTCGAATGGCTTTATTGACCGTCATTCGACTCACATTGAACTGCTCGGTAAGTTCGAGTTCTGTGGTGATTTGGTAACCCACCGGCCAATGACCACTGCTGATCTTGTCATCTATGAACTGTTTTATCTGAAGGTAGAGCGGTGCTTTCGACATAATGAAACCTTATTTGACTATACAAATAGAGTAACGGAATTTTTCACGATTTCAACATTTCCTCGGGCAATGTGACCTTATTCAACATAGATGGGGCAAATTGCTTGATTCTGTGAGGCAAGTGTCGCAAATTGTCACGCAATAACTATTCGTAAATCAGATAATTAGAAAGGGAAATAATATGTTTAAGAAATTAAAGGCCTCGTTGGGCATCGGTGCAGCAAAGGTTGATACTGTCTTAGATAATATTGAAGTTTTCCAAGGTGGAGAGTTGTCTGGCAATGTTCACATTGTTGGTGGTGACGTTGAGCAACAAATCGACCTGATCAACTTGGTTCTCAACACAGAAGTAAAAGTAGAAACGGAAGATAGCACCAGCTACGAAACCTTTTCACTGGGTCGTATTCAAGCCGTAGAGCCTTTCGTTATCCAACCGGACGAAACCAAACTGGTTCCATTCCGTCTTAAGTTAAATGATGAAACGCCAGTCACCGCGTTGAACGCACAAATGAACCAATGCCATGTGTGGGTTGAAACCAACCTAGATATAGGCTTCGCGATTGACCCTAAAGACCGTGACTTTATCTCCGTACACCCATTGCCAACAGTGGCTAAAATCATCCGAGGCGTGGAAGCATCAGGTATGGCAATGGTGAAAGCAGACGTAGAGAAGGGCTTCTTAAAAGGCAACAGCTTTGCTTCTCGTTCGGGCTGTTACCAAGAGATTGAGTTTCGCAGCGGCGGCTTCATGAATAATAAAGAGATCGAGCTGTCATTCATCGTTGAAGGTTCAATGGTTCACTGCCTAGCAGAAATCGATCGCTCAATGAGCTTCCGTGGCGACCAATACATCTCATTCAGCTTGCCTGCTAATGCGGCCGACTCAGACATTCGCAACGCTGTATCAAGAATCATGAGTGCGTAGTTCCCTCTCTGTTAGCAGTCGCTCTGTCTATTAATTAATAGAGACAATACAACTTTTCAAGCCGAACTTAACCATTCGGCTTTTTTGATTCTACTATCTGCCCCGTCCTGAAATGGGTTTACCACTGGTGCCGATAGGCCAATTGAAAAGCAACATCGGTGGAGTTGTCCATATTGAAAATGTTCTCGATTATGGATATCTCAATTGCCGAGCGTTGCATGAGATAGCGATAGCCAAACATCATTTCATTCGCGGCTTCTGAAAACTCAGTTTCACCGTCTTCTGCGCCTTCATACCAACGATACTCTAGGTGTAACTCATGATTTTCAAATAGCGTGAGTTGATATCCTCCCATCCATGACCATGTCGTTTTTTTATGTGAAAAGCTATTCTCCACTTCTCTACTGGACTGATTCGCTAATCCTAAGCTTGTATAGAAGGTATTGATGTCGAGTTGGTATGCATAATTGAGTTGAGCGCTTTGTTCGGTGCTGTTTCCCTTAAATGCACCGTGGCTGACTTTGTTATGATAAAGGGAGACGCCAAAAGATAAGCCATGGTTTTCTATATCTATGATCTGATATTGGGTGTAGAGCGTGAAAGCGCTAGTCAATGTGTCGCCGGAGAAGTCTCGATTATTGACGCCATGGTCTGGTGCATAGATGTCGAATTGGTGTCTCTCTTTCTGATCTCGACCTGCTTGGTCGATGCTAAATAGGTCGTGAAAGTTAATGGTGATTTTGTCGAGATGATTATTGGCGGCGTATAACCAGCGGTAATTGAGCTCTACTTGCCACGCTGTAGTCAATTGCCATCGCAGGCCTGTTTGAAGTTGGTTTTGATAATAGTCTAAGTGATAGCCGTGGGAGTTAGCCCAGATACTCGCAGCAGTTAAGGCTGTAAATACTTCAACCTTATTCTCTTCAAGAGGGAAGCCTGAACGGAGCGACGGGGTGAGGCGAACCGACTGCAGTGGTGCTTGGGTATAACTGATTAAGGGGCCGTAATCTTTATTGGCCCAAGCCGCTGGAGTGTAAATAGCAGCAGTTATGATTAACGGCAAAGAGGGTATTAACGATATAAAAGTAGCCTGTCTCTCCATATGCACCTCATCCGTATTCCGTCACTTATCTATAGCTTAGTTCGAAAGGTGAGTTTTAAAAGTAGAGAGATGAAGACCACGGTGCTCAAAGGCACTGTAGATTAATGAAGAGTCATTGAAGTAATACTACCTGTTACTTTGTTATTTTAACTTGTGCTCGTTTGTGAACTCGGTATTTAGGCCTATTGGGATACATCTATTCGTGTCACGTTACTCTACCGCCTCATCGGTAATCTGGGATTGAAATGTCATTAGGCTTTCTAGTTTTTTTGCTGCAAGCTTCAACCTACCGGCTTTAGTGAGTAAGTCACTAACACTCAACCTCAATGTAGGTGCGTGTATTGCCATGCCTGCAATCATATTTCCGTCTTGATCACAAACTGGGACTGCAATGGCAACCATACCTTCAATGAGCTCTTCATTGTCGATGCTAATACCACGAATCCCAATCTCGTCGAGCTCTCTGTTTAGGTCGTCGACGTTGGTAATCGAATGTTTTGTTTGTGGTTCTAGTGTTAGGGTCGAAAGTATCTGCTTTCGTTTATTTCTTGGCATTAAGGCCAAAAATAGCTTGCCACTAGCAGTACAGTGCAGAGGTAACCTCGAGCCTAATTTTAAGTTGACCATCATAGGCCAATTAGCCTCAACACGCTCAAAATACAACAATTCATATCCATCTAATACGGATAAGTTACAGGTTTCCTGTATTTCGTCTGTTAATTCTTTTAAAACCATCTGGCGAGGTGCGCGCCCATTAAAATGTGACAGGACGTCTAGAGACATTTTTTTAAATCGAGAACCGATAGACAAGAAGCGACCTTGGAGATCTCTCGCAATAATATCCTCCTCTTCAAGTTGACTGAGTATCCGGTGTACGCTGGCCTTAGGAAGGTTTAGGAACAAAGCAATATCAACCGCTGTAACGGGGCGTGTCTCACTAGCGATGAACTCAGTAATCTTAAATGCACGTGACAGTGCTGAATTACTTGACGATTCGTTATTGCTCATGCTGCTTCTCCTTTGTTTTTTCTGATAAATTTGCAAGCAATGGGTCATTGCTTGCAAATTCGGTTAATATACTTTAGCCGCCAAATTGAACCAAGAATAATGAAATGCTCGGTAATAAAGCAATCAAAACCCACGAGATAAATAGCGCTGTGAAGTAAGGAATGACAAACCGAACTAACTTACCATAAGGGATCCCGGTTACGCTACTTGCGACATATAAATTTAAGCCGAACGGTGGTGTGACAAAACCAATTGCAGCTCCGACTAAGAAGATAACTGAAAAATGAATCGGATCGACGCCAATGCCTGTGGCAATAGGTGCGAGAATTGGAGCTAAAATAATGGTAACCGGTAAGCTTTCTAAGAGCATCCCGGCTAAAAGTATAATCCCCATACACATAAATAAGACTGCGTAATAGCTTCCGAATCCATTAAGTGCGTTACCAATTATTTCACCGACTCCCATCATGGAAAGTAATTGTTGCATGACGACAGAAATCGCGATTAATGGTGCTAGCATCCCTGTAATCTGCCCTGATTTGAGCATCACAGAAGGAATGTTTTTGAAATGTAAGTCTTTGGTCAGAATACAGCCTGCGATAATTGTGAACCCAACGGTGAATGCAGCGGCCTCTGTTGGTGAGAATGCTCCAGAGTAAATGCCGTAGACGACTACACCAATAGTAATGAAGCCGAGGTAAGCGCGTCTTGCATATTTGAAACTGGTCTTTGCGACAAAAGGAATAACTGTTCCCCATCCTTGTTTTCGAGCAACTAGATGGCATGCGAACATCATCGCTAATACCATGAGGCTACCTGGCAGCATTCCTGCAATAAACAGATCCGTTATGGAAAGGTTCATCATGAAGCCATACACAATGAATATCACGCTCGGCGGAATAATAATTCCAACAGTTCCTCCTGATGCTGCTGTGGCTGCAGAAAATCTTTCGTCGTAACCATTCTTTTTCATTTCTGGAGCCATTATTGAGCCAATTGTGGCTGTTGTCCCAGCATTAGACCCGGAAATGGCTGCGAACATCCCACAAGCTCCAATCGCAGCCATACCCATACCACCACGAATGGAACCCAAAATAGAGTACGCAAAATCAGAGAGTCGTTTTGCAATGCCTGCAGCATTAATTAGATCGCCGGTTAGAATGAAAAGAGGTAATGCTAGTAAGCCGAAAAAGTTTAACCCCTCAAATAGCGTTACACCGATGTTAGCGAGGGTAAAGTCAATGACGATACTAACCCCAACAACCCATAGCCCAATGATTAAAAATATAGGGATGCCTGCTAGAAATAGAACCAAAACGATGACACTAATAATGCTAATCAAATCACCTTCACTCATGCTTCTTTCTCCGCTAATGATGTCTGGATTATCAATGGCTCATTATTTATGTACCGTTTACAATCTTGGAAGAAGTTCTGTATCACTCGATAGATTATTAATGTCCAGCCTACTGGTGTTGCCATATAAAACCACCACTGCATGACATCGTCAGTTCCTTGAACAATTGCAAAATTGTCGTAAGCGATCCTTACCTGATCCGTTGCAAAATAAAGAACGACGCCCGCAAAAACTAGCCAGAGAACGGCATCTAATATGAGGCATACAAATTGCGCTTGATAAGGGAGGCGTAATCTAATTTCGGTGAGCGATAAGTGAGTACGGTTTTTGACATTGACAGCTGCGCCGACCCAGGTAAGCCATAAAAATAGTAGTACAGGGATACTAGTGCTCCACGGAGCCTGAATACTAAAGAAAAAACGTCTGATTATTTCAACGAAGATAATGACAGTCATTATAGAGTAGCTGCTCACAATGAGATATTTTTCTATGTTGTTATCTAGCCAATACAAACACTTTTTGACTGAGGTTGCCGGGTGGACGGCAGTGCTGATGATTTCATTCATGATGTCATGCCTTAGTTTTATTTAATGGGTTGTCAGAGTATTAACCTAACCACCAACGTTGTGGTTTGACGTTGACTACCGCTGCGTCTTTAGGGAGTTCTCTAGCAATCCCGTGAATTTCTTTATAGATATCAATATCGCCTGCCCAAGCATTTAAACGATTACGCCATTTTTGCCATGGTTCTGGGTTATATTCCGGTGAGCATATTTGTTCAGCCTTAAATCTCTCTTCATCTGAAAGTGCAGCAAAGCGGATATTATTTTGTCGGAATTGCGTATTCTCGTTAGGGTGAGTTTGTGCACCAATAATTTCGTACAACCCACCTTCATTCATTCCGTGAGTAAAAATTTGTGCACAATATGCAGATTCCATGACCGCTTCTTTATGTTTATCGCTTAACTTTTCAAAAACGTCGTAATTCATAGCTGTACTCTCGTTGCCAGAGAACATGCGTAAATCGATCGCTTGAGATATTACTGATGTCATTCCTGAATATGCCGCTGCGCTCATCCAAGTTTCCGCACCATCAAGTAGTCCTTGTCGGAGCCCATCAATTGTTTCAGCCCAGGCAACTGGTACAGGGTTGAGATTGAGTTGCTCCATGGCGATACGCCCTAACTGGGTTCCTGTTACTCGGTTTTTGGTGCCTTGAATATCGGCTAGCGACGTAACCAAGGGTTTGTCTTTCCATTTGTTGCCTAACATGAGTCCACGTAAGTCACAGTGCGTGAATAGGAATTGAATGTTGTGGCGTTTACGTAATGGTTCACGAAACAATGATTCGCTTCGTTTGTCATAAAAAAAATGAAATTGCGAAGCTCGCGTAGGGAACATGTATGCAAAATCAAGAACATTCATGTATGGCGCACCAGCAGCGGAGTTTTGTGTAGATGCGGAATATATGTCAACGATTCCTTGCTGAGTTTTTCTTATACAATCCAATTGCCCACATAGTTGATTGGAGCCAAAGAATTCAACTTGTATTTCACCATTTGTTCTTTCTTCAAGATCTCTAGCGAAAAATAATTGTCCCGACTTTTGGATATCTAAGTTTTGTTCATTAAAGCCAGAGGCTCCAAACTTTAAGACTACGATTGGTTTTTTCTTTTCTCGAGTTCGAGATACGCTTTCCGACGCATTTGCCAGGCTACTTAAGGTAGCCCCTGTCCCTAATGTCCCTGCAGCGAATAAAGCTGATGTAAGCCCGGCACGCTTTGCAACATTAAAAAAGTCGCGTCGGCTATATGGTTTGTCTTTTGAAGTTCTCATGTACCCATCCTGATTCATGTAAATAGCCCAATTACACTTGTTTAAAAAATGTTAAATGTCCAAGTTGGATTGTTATTAGTGTGCGATAAGTCAACAAAAAACAATTCATATTCTCTCGATATTTACTAATTATTGTTATTGGTTTATGTTTTTTGGGACGCTTTGTCTCGATTTATGAAAATACAAAGGAGATTTTGTTATGGAAAGGTTGCATAAGGATGTGGGTGTCTTTGATTATGTTGTTGTAGGGGCGGGGTCGGCTGGGTGCGCAATTGCTAGTCGTTTAAGTGAGGATCCAGATGTTTCAGTGTTATTACTTGAGGCTGGTGGTCGAGATTGGAATCCTTGGATTCATATCCCGGTTGGTTATTTTAAAACCATGCACAACCCGTCAACTGATTGGTGTTATCTAACCGATCGTGATGAAGGTATTGATAATCGACAATTACAATGGCCTAGAGGCAAAGTACTTGGTGGGAGCAGCTCCTTGAACGGGTTGCTATATATACGTGGGCAAAAAGAAGATTATAACGACTGGGCGTCACTTGGTAATGAGGGGTGGAGTTATGACGACGTGCTTCCCTATTTTAAAATGTCTGAATGTCAAAGCCGAGGAAAAGATAAGTACCATGGCGTGGATGGGCCGTTGAAAGTGTCAGATCTTAGACTGAAACGGGATATTGCCGAACGATTTGTGGAGGCAGCTCAAGAGGTAGGTATTCCATGGAATGATGATTTTAATGGTGAGAACCAAGAAGGAGTAGGCTATTTTCAGCAGACAGCATTTAATGGGTTGAGGTGCAGCAGTGCAAAAGCTTTTTTAACGTCGGCTCGAAAGCGCCATAATTTAACAATATTGACTCATGCACATACCTCCAAGCTTGATATTGTCGATAAGACAGCAAAAGGTGTTGAATTTTTTTGCAATGGAAAAGCAATGTATGTTTCGGCAGCTAAAGAGATTATTGTCAGTGCTGGTGCAATTGGCTCACCGCAAATATTACAGTTGTCTGGAGTTGGCAACAGAGCGGAGTTAGAAGCAGTAGGTGTTGATTGCGTTCATCATTTACCTGGAGTTGGAGAAAACCTTCAAGACCATTTACAAATTCGTCTGGTCTACAAAACTAGTTGTACAACACTGAACGATGAGTTGAGAACACCTTTGCATAAACTGACAGTGGGAGTTAAATATGCTCTGTTTCGCAAAGGTCCTTTAACGTTGGCGGCTAGTCAGGTATGTATTTTCACTCAGTCTTCCTCTGACTTAACAAGGCCTGACATACAGTTTCATATGCAGCCACTCAGTGCGGACAAACCTGGAGAAGGAGTGCACCCATTTTCGGCCTTTACTACTTCGGTTTGTCAATTGCGTCCTGAAAGTCGAGGTCGTGTGAAGATCACCAGCAAAGACTACTCCGTGCACCCTAGTATCCAACCTAACTATCTCTCGCACCCTAAAGATAAAGCTGTTGCAATAAACGCGATAAAGGTAGCGAGAGAAATCACCGATGCGAGTCCTTTATCTTCGGTTATTTCTGAAGAGTTTGTACCAGGTTCAAAGTATCAAACGGATGAACAATTGTTGGAAGCTGCGACAAAATACAGTCAATCCATCTATCACCCCGTTGGTACTTGTAAGATGGGCAATGATGCAATGGCAGTCGTTGATAATGAGCTAAAAGTTCATGGGCTAAAAAGCTTAAGAGTAGCGGATGCATCTATCATGCCTATTATTGTGTCGGGAAATACTAATGCACCGTCTATTATGATCGGTGAAAAATGTGCAGCTATGATAAAAAAAGAAACTAGTCTGTCTAAATCAAAGTCAGCAAAATTGTGCGAAGAAGCGATTTAATGCATCGGGGCTAAATTTAATCTCTAGGTTAGATGTATTACAGCCCCAAATAGTGTTCCCTGCCAATAAGTCATTTGCCAAACCACTGACGAAAATACTCCCAAAAATTACTCTTATGAGTCTATATTTTTGTTCAGAGTAAAAAGAATGGTTGAGGCTCAGAATATCAATACCCTACATTTACCTCTTTTGTTTCGCTTCATCAATCCTATGCAAGAAGACTTATTGCGTCTATAACACGATAGGCGTGCGAATTGCCTGAATTTGAATGCAGGGGAGAGGGGCGGCTTCGGCGCCATACCCACAGCGCATCATTGTCATTTTATATTATTTCGTTACAATGCTCGGATACCTACAAATAGGGCATCTGTATTTGCTTCTATGTGGGTATATTTATTATGCATATATCCCCAATCAGCGTACTCGTTGATTGAAAGACATATATTAAACATTTTCATGTGTTGCTTGGTGTGCAACACCACTGTAAAGGACAAATAATGCCAATTATTACTCTTCCTGACGGTAGTCAGCGTCAATTTGACAACCCTGTATCAACTCTAGATGTTGCCCTATCAATCGGTCCTGGTCTTGCGAAAGCTACCATTGCTGGTCGTGTAGACGGCGAGCGTGTTGATGCTTGTGATCTTATCGAAAACGATGCAAGCCTAGAAATCATCACAGCTAAAGATGAAGTTGATGGCCTTGAAATCGTTCGTCACTCTTGTGCTCACCTTTTAGGCCACGCGGTTAAGCAGCTTTTTCCAGAAGCGAAAATGGCGATCGGTCCTACTATCGATAACGGTTTCTACTACGATATCGATCTTGAGCACTCTCTAACGCAAGACGATCTAGAAAAGATCGAAAAGCGCATGAAAGAGCTAGCGAAGACCAAATACCAGGTTGTTAAGAAGAAAGTTAGCTGGCAGGAAGCGCGCGACGCATTCGAAGCTCGCGGCGAGACTTACAAGATTGAAATCTTGGACGAGAACGTTTCTAAAGACGATCGTCCAGGCCTGTACCATCACGAAGAATACATCGATATGTGTCGTGGTCCACACGTGCCTAACATGAGCTTCTGCCAGCACTTCACTCTACTTAACGTAGCGGGTGCATACTGGCGTGGTAACAGTGACAACAAGATGCTTCAACGTATCTACGGCACTGCATTCCACGACAAGAAGGCACTTAAAGCTCACCTTGTGCGCCTAGAAGAAGCGGCTAAACGTGACCACCGTAAAATCGGTAAAGCGCTTGACCTATTCCACATGCAGCAAGAAGCACCAGGCATGGTGTTCTGGCACCACAACGGTTGGACTATCTTCCGTGAGCTAGAAGTATTTATTCGTCAAAAACTGACTGAGTACGATTACCAAGAAGTTAAAGGCCCATTAATGATGGACCGTGTTCTTTGGGAACGCTCTGGTCACTGGGATAAGTACGCTGAAGCGATGTTCACTACTTCTTCAGAGAACCGTGAATACGCTATCAAGCCAATGAACTGTCCTGGTCACGTTCAAATCTTCAACCAAGGTTTGAAATCTTACCGTGATCTACCGCTACGTATGGCTGAGTTCGGCTCATGTCACCGTAACGAGCCGTCTGGCGCACTTCACGGCATTATGCGTGTTCGTGGCTTCACTCAAGATGATGCTCACGTATTCTGTACTGAAGACCAAGTTCAACAAGAAGTTAAAGCTTGTATTGAAATGGTTTACGATACTTACACAACTTTCGGCTTCGAAAGCATCGTTGTTAAGCTATCTACTCGTCCAGAACAGCGTGTAGGTTCAGACGAAATGTGGGACCGTGCAGAGGCTGACCTTAAGCAAGCGCTAGAGGCAATGGACATTGCATACGAGATTCAAGAAGGCGAGGGTGCGTTCTACGGACCTAAGATTGAATTTACTTTGCATGATTGTTTGGACCGCGCTTGGCAATGTGGTACAGTGCAGCTCGATTTTGCATTACCAGAACGTTTAGGTGCTACTTACGTAGGTGAAGATAACGAGCGTCACACGCCAGTTATGATCCACCGCGCGATTTTAGGTTCACTAGAACGCTTCATTGGTATTCTTATTGAAGAATACGCTGGCTTCTTCCCAACGTGGTTGGCGCCAGAACAAGCAGTTGTAATGGGCATTACAGACAAACAGTCTGAATATGTACAAGAAATTACGAAAAAACTGCAAAAAAGTGGATTTAGAGTCAAAGCAGACTTGAGAAATGAGAAGATTGGCTTTAAAATCCGCGAACATACTTTGAAACGTGTACCGTTCATGCTTGTGTGTGGTGACCAAGAAATGGAAGCCGGCGAAATTGCAGTACGTACACGTAAAGGTAAGGACCTTGGCAAATTTAAAGTGGATGACTTTATTTCATACATCCAAGCCGAGGTTTCAAGCCGTAAGCTCAATCTGGAGGAATAGCTATTAAAGGCGGAAGACGTGGCCAACAACCGGCCAAACAAAACCAGCACCGTTTAAACGGTGACATTCGTGGCGTTCGTGAAGTGCGTCTAACTGGCGCAGACGGCGAAGCTGTTGGTGTAGTATCAATCGCTGAAGCGATGGAAGCTGCAAATGAAGCTGGTATGGATCTTGTAGAGATCAGCCCTAACGCCGAGCCGCCAGTTTGTCGTGTGATGGACTACGGTAAGTTCCTCTTCGAGAAGAGCAAAGCTGCGAAAGAGCAGAAGAAGAAGCAAAAGCAGGTTCAGATCAAGGAAATTAAATTCCGACCTGGAACTGATATTGGAGACTATCAGGTAAAACTACGCAACCTGACTGGTTTCCTAGAAGACGGCAACAAAGTGAAGGTAACAATTCGCTTCCGTGGCCGCGAAATGGCTCACCAAGAAATCGGTGTTGACGTTCTTAATCGTTTGAAAGCGGATACTGAAGAATTTGCAGTAGTCGAATCTTTCCCAACGAGAATTGAAGGTCGCCAGATGATCATGGTGTTGGCCCCTAAAAAGAAGTAATTAACGGCTTTGCAAGTAATTGAACCCTGCAGCCTCAGGTTGCGGGGTTTTATTCGCCCTAATTACTATGTTATTAACAACTCAACAATGCGGAGTTATTCATCATGCCTAAGATGAAAACCAACAAAGGTGCTGCTAAGCGTTTCCAGAAAACTGCTGGTGGTATTAAGTTTAAGCACGCTGGTAAACGTCACATCCTGACTAAGCGTACTACTAAGAACAAGCGTCAGCTACGTCCGAACTCGATCCTTCCTAAATGTGAAGTTGCTCAAGTTCTACGTATGATGCCATACGCTTAATTCTTTTTAGTTTATAAATTCGTTTAGTTTAGGAGAAGCATAATGCCTCGCGTAAAACGTGGTGTACAAGCTCGTGCACGTCATAAGAAAGTTCTAAAACAAGCTAAAGGTTACTACGGAGCACGTTCACGTGTTTACCGCGTAGCTTTCCAAGCAGTTACCAAAGCTGGTCAATACGCTTACCGTGACCGTCGCAACAAGAAACGTCAATTCCGTCAACTTTGGATTGCACGTATCAACGCGGCATCTCGTCAAAATGGTCTATCTTACAGCCGTTTCATCAATGGCCTAAAGAAAGCATCTATCGAGATCGACCGTAAGATTCTTGCTGACATCGCAGTATTCGACAAAGCAGCATTTGCTGTTCTAGTTGAAAAAGCGAAAGCATCTCTATAATTTAGAGTTAGCTTAAAGGTTTAAGAAAAGGAGAACTTCGGTTCTCCTTTTTTATTGCCTGTAATTTGGCTTTGCCATACTCTCTCGCATCTCGCATCTCGCATCTCGCATCTCGCATCTCGCATCTCGCATCCCGCACCTAATTTTTATTCGCTTGAACACGCATTCTGGTATATAAACATTTACCTAACCTTTAAATGTAAAGCGACCGAAATAAATGACCGCACCGACCACTATGACGTTCTTCGAACGTTTTGAAACTGACATCCTATCTGGCAAGAAGACGATTACTATTCGTGATGAATCTGAGCGAGACTACCAGCCAGGCAGTGTTGTGGAAGTATCGACGCTAGAGCAAGACCGTGTGTTCTGTAATCTTAAGATCATCAGCGTTGAGCCAATTTTGTTTGATGACTTAGGTGAGTTCCATGCTCAGCAAGAGAACATGACGCTGCAAGTACTGAAAGACGTGATTCAAGATATCTATCCAGGTATCTCTCAGCTGTATGTGGTTTCTTACGAGCTTGTGTAGCCCGCTTTAAATAGAATTGGTTGATCAATACCGCGTCTAACGCAGAGCAATGAGAAAGAGAAGTCACAATGAATGAATTACAGAATGAAACAATTCAGAAAATTTTGCTCCAACTTTATTGTCGTGAGCAAACTGAGCAGCCGTTAATTTCTAGAACTGATCTCAACATTGCTCTTTATGATAGCGAAGGCTTTCTAGCGTGGCGTGATACCAAGCGTGACTTCATTGTCAGTGATATCGAGAATCGAGTTTGGGTGAAGAGCTGTCCCGGCGGTTACATCACTGAAGTGCACTTCAATGCTGACGGTTCTTTGATTGAATATCGTTTGTTCGACCGATTTGAAACAACAGGGCAGTGGCAACTAAAAGATGGTTTGTTACACGTCGAGATTCTGAAGGGTGAGAACCGCTACCAGTTTGCTGTTGTGGCTCGTGCTGATCTTAATATTCACTCTGCAGTGGAATATAAAAATGGTGAGCTGCACTCGTATCTGAAATTGGTGCAGGCTGAGCGTTAATCCCTTTTAGCCAACCTTGCTTGTCCATTAAAATTAGTGATATTCCAAGAACAACAAAGCCAACAGTGATGTTGGCTTTGTTGTTTTCAATTCGACCGAGTACTTCTAATCAACGCGCTATTAAGCTATTAAGCTATTAAGCCATTAAGCCATTAAGCCATTAAGCTTTGAAGTTCGCTAGTTGACTATAAAGCTCGCTGTCTTGATCTTGCTTTGCACAAATCGTCAGTAGGTCTTCAATAAAGTACTTTAATGCGCGAGCTTCGATACGACGAATGCCTTGTTGCTGTGCTTCAGTTAGGTAGCCGTAGATAGTTGCCGCTCCAAAGTCGCCAAAGATCATCTGACCTTGTTCATTAACCAAAGTGTTGTGAGCGTATAGATCACCATGACAGACCTTGTTGGCATGAAGGTGTTCAAACACATCAATCATCTGCTCTGTAATGCTATTGATTTGAGCAATTGAAAGTTCGAAACCTTCTGGGAAAGTATCACGCGTGCAAGTCTCGAGTGTTGGTGGTAGCCCTAGGTTGTAGTAGCTGTTTGGAATGAGTTCCATCACCAAAGCTAGGTAATCTTGTTCCTCTACTTGGGCGATAGATTTTACCAAGTTGTTATGGTGTCCAGCCTGCAAGCACGCTTCCAGTTCATCATGTGGGTAGCCGTCACTGGTGACTTCGCCTTTAAACACTTTAACCGCCACTTCCTGTGGAAAATCGAAGTCGCTGTTTAGCCAGCTTGCATGCGAGATCACGCCAGATGCGCCTTGGCCAAGTACTTGATTCAGTGAATAGCTTTGAGAGCTAACCGCAGGCACGCTATCTAAGCTGCTAGGGTGTTTGCAAAACGGGTTACCCGCAAACGCTAACCAAGCCAGTTTTGGTAGCTTGATAAGGAACTCTGGGAATTCAGTCAACTGGTTTGCAGACAGGCGAACTAGCTCAAGGTTGGATAGGTTTTCCATGCTTTCTGGTAACTCGCGAATCTTGTTACCCGCCAATGCCAGTTTCTGTAGTCGCGGTCTTTCACCTAGTGAGCTAGGCAGGGCCTCAATCTCATTGTCGGTCAGGATTAACCAACGTAGTTGAGTCGGCAGAGATTGTTCGCTAACGGTTTTGATTTGGTTGGTTTTGAAGCCAACCATTTCGAGCTTAGGAAGTGACCCTAGAACATCAGGCAGGTGCGTAAACAGGTTATTCGACGCGAAGATAATACGCAGGTTAGTTAGCTTTGATAACTCGGCTGGTAGGTCTGACAGCTGATTACCTGAAAGGTCTAGGATCTCAAGAGAATCTGCAAGCTCTATGATTTCTAGAGGGAACTCTGTGAGACCTTCTGATAGTTTTAGACGCTTAATACCTTTAAGTTGCCCTGATTTTAATTGTTCTAGAGTATGCAAACCTTAGCCTTATGAATAGATGTTCGAGGCGAGTAGTTTACTTGTCTCAACCGAGAAAGGCGAGTATCCGGAAGAATACTCGCCTAACTAAGCTCAGTGAACGAATTTACGAAGGTTAAAGCTGTATATGGTTTTGGCTAACGCCGACCTCCTCAACAAAATCGCTATCATGACTGACCAAGATGAATGCGCCTTGGTATTCACGCAGAGCCGAAGCCAATATTTGCTTCGAGTCTATGTCCAAGTGATTGTCTGGTTCATCAAGCAAAAGAAGTGGGGCATCCTGTTTATGGCTGACGATCAACATCGCCAGCTTCATTTTCTCGCCACCACTGAGGCGATCGACTTTTCGATATACCGAGTCACGCCTGAATCCAATTCCCGCTAGCAGTGTTCGCGCATCGCTCTCTGTTAATACAAAGCTATGCGTTATTAAACTATCGAACATCGTATCGTTGGTGTCTAACAGGCCAAAGTGTTGATCCAAATAGACGGTCGCCCCTAAGCGCTTAATCGAGCCTTTATAATTGGCGTGTTGACCGTGAATCGCTTTTAACAGTGTCGACTTTCCACACCCGTTAGCACCGGTTAGATAACACCGTTCCCCTTGTGATAAAGAGAAACTGATTGGCGCACCAGAGCCGTAAATAAGGCGGCAGTTTTCAACGGTTAACAAAGAGCTCTTTTTACTGTTATTACTCTGTTGTAGATACAAGGCCTGTGGTTTTAGTTGTTCCTTTTGTTCTTTAAGAGATTGAAGCTTATGTTGGTTTTGGTCCTTTAAGTTCTTTTGACTAGTGGCTGATGCTCCTTGCGTTCGTCCTGCTTTATCTTTCATCGCATCCAATAATATCTTGGGTTGGCTACCGGACTTTCTGAGTCGATTACCTTGAGACTCACGTTGCTGTGCTTTTTCCTTATTAGCTTGAGCTTGGCGCTCCAGTCGTTTCTTTTCGGATTGGTGATGTGCAATCTGTTTATCTAGTGCATCGGCCTGATTCGACATTTGTTTGAAGTAGTCATCGTAGTTTCCTTTATAGAAACGTAACCCCAAACTGTTGAGATGGTAGATACCTTCCATTTGTCTCAATAAGCTTCGATCATGGCTGACGACAAGTACCTTACCTTCAAACAACTGGCATTGTTCTAGTAGCCAATTGCGTCCGTCGTTATCCAAATGGTTCGAAGGCTCATCGAGGATCAGTATGTCGTTATTTGATACGAATAGCTGATGAAGCTGTAACAGGGCGAGTTGCCCACCACTCAAAGAGCAACAAAGTGTGTTCAAATCACGAGTGATCTTTAATGTACCTAGCAACTGCTGGGTACGCGCCTCTAAATCCCAATCATCGCCAACGATATTGAAGTGCTGCAGTTCACAGCTACCTTGTTCTATGGCGCTTAACGCTTCTAACTTTTCGGTGAGTCCTAAGAAGTCAGCGATGGTGATGTTGGTATCCAGTAGCGTTGATGGTAACTGAGAGTAAAAGCCGATTGAACCTTGGCGCGAAACACTGCCCGTTGTGGGCTGTTTTTGTCCAACGAGCAACGAAAGTAACAATGACTTTCCAGCCCCATTTCTTCCGACTAGGCCTGTGAGGCTAGTGCTCAAATTAAAGGTGATGTTTTTGAATAACCACTCACCAGTATCGAGTTGGAATGAGAGATTATTGGCTAATATAGTCGGCATAGAAATACCTCCCTTTACGTGTAAACGAGTAAAAGGGGTGAGGCGCTTTTCTGTGCAAGCTCCTGCTGGATGCTAACAACAGATCGCCAAAGGCGTTACTTAGATAGATGACCAATGAAAGAGAGAAAGCGGTATTGAGATGGTTCCTGTCTTTGAGGTACTGATCTTAAAGATGTTTGTTTGTCAAAAAACGGATCTTTAAGAGCTTGATTTGTCGCGAAAATAGATGATGAAGTAACGCCCACTAACCCCGAGTGTCCAAATGATTTTTATAAAAATAAATCGGATGTCAGGATGTTAGTACTTCATTATGGCGTTATTCTCTTTTGAAATGATGGTGGGATGGTACTGAAAGAAAGTACTCTGAGTCAATATGTTGAGGTGATTAAATTGTGTTCAAATAATTAAAGCGCCTTTGTGGCGCTTTAGTGATCATTATTGGAAATCAGTTGAGTCTAGAACTTATATCTTTGGGTTTAGAGCTTAGAGCTTAG
>NZ_JBFRTQ010000091.1:0-47728 GCF_041474195.1 Vibrio sp. 10N.222.52.C3
ACATAACATCGATCGAGTCGGTGTCACTTGCTAATATAGAGCACCTGCTTTCATATAATTTACTAATTTTAGATATAACTAATATAGTAGAAGAAGATCCAAGTAAAGGTGGATTAACCTTGCTTAAAAAGCTGAAAAGTAGAAAGCCAGATTTATTGACAATTGCCGCTTCATCTAAACGCTATGATCCGACTTTAACCGAGTTTTTTAAATTGGCTAATGACCAAATAAAGACTCCAATTGAGTCTGAGGCATTGGAGAATAAGATAAAGAAAGTAATTGATGGAAAATATAGTCCTGACGTTGCGGCTAAGAATCTTGACGGGATAATTTCTGGTAAGGATCTTACTTTTAAACAAAAACAGAAAATAATTGATTGTTCGAGAGATCTCATTGAGATGAAAATAAGTGAAAAAGACTTCTTAAAAAAAACAGGAAAATTATCACACTTAATTGATACTCGTGAACTTACTCAACAACTAAATATTGTGAGTGCAATGTTATGATTGACGTACTTAAAGAAATATTAAACTCTGATTCATTTTCAAAAAATTTGTCTCTAGCCATTAACAATAAGCCTTTAGATAGTCACAGAAAAAATGAATGCGATCTTTGTACTTCATGTCCAGAAAAAACTTGTATAGTGGGAAAATCACAAGAACATATATGTGATAAAGGGCTAACGACGTATAGTATGCCACTAGCTGGCCATGTAATAACTGCCTATGGATATACAAATGATAGGTCAATCGTATCGAAGAATAAGAAGCTGAAGAACTCGCTGAAAGGGCGCTCGATGAAACGTGAGCATTTCTATACGGGAATGTATATGTTGACTAATCTTGTCAAAAGTATAGAGGGTTATCAACTTAAAAAATCATCAGAAGTGTTACATTACTTTCACGATGTGTCTAAATGGGGTACTTCCATCGAAAACGCATCGGTGAAAATTATTGAGAAGCAGCAAGGTAACTCCTTTAATGAAAATTTTTCTTCTGCTAGTTCAGACTTAAAGGCAATATATCAATCATCGAAATTACTCACTGACACAATCAACATGATTGAGGTTTATTTCAATCCAGAGTCTGCAAAATTTGAAGGAAAGAGACGAGTAGAAGTCTATAAGTTATTCGACAAGATTCAATCTATTTTATTCCATACGGTTGGTAAGAAGTTCAACAAACGATTCCGTCTCGTAGGAACCTTATATAGAGATATTGATGCATACGAATCATTTCAAATCATTCCATTATCCTTACTCCAAAATGCTTTGAAATACTCGAAAGAGAACGAAATAGAGATTCTACTTGAGGAGGGAAGAGACGGTATACATGTAAGAGTTGAGTCCATCGGCCCGATTATAGAAGACTTTGAACTGAAAAAAATCTTCAAGAAAAACTATCGCGGAAAATACGCTAGAAAGATGAACCATGATGGAATGGGTATTGGTTTATACGTATCTCAGATAATCGCTGAAGCACATGGATTTGAGATTAAAGTTAATAGTCAGCCTTTAAACTATCAAGTGGATTCCATTCCGTTAGCAAAAAACTGTTTTTACTTTGTTATCCCTATTTAATTCAACGTGTCAACCACTAAGCTATAGTTATACGCGAAATACGACTTCAGCAAACCACTGTTCAGTCTCAGATAAAAATGAGCTAGCTATTGCGGCTAGCTCGGTTTTATCCAATTGTGGACTTCAAAACCCGCAACTCCCCTTACACCTACTAAAACACACAAGCTTCTTCAAGGTCGATTTCAAAATCGACGGGCGGTAGGTTGACTAAGTGCTTGCTCGTATCATTCAGTAAATCTACTTTTGCAGGCTTCCCTACTTCGTTTGTGTAGATAGTCGCTAGATAAAGCTTGTCTGAACGTTGGAACGCATCGTAAAAGCTCACTTCTCTGTTTAGCAAGCTGGCCAGCAATGGTTTGGTTACCGGAATGTAAGCCCACTTAATGCATTGGCCGTTGTCGTAGTCCCCACTCCAATACACCATAAACCTTTGGGTGTTTTCATTCTTAACCGTGAAGCACTTCGGCCCTAAGACGTCTTGATACACTTCCAGTAGTTCCAATTTACCTAGCTGTGTGCCTGTTGGGAGTAAGTTCATTGCTCGTTCCTCATCTTTCTAACGTTGCCTATCAAACCTTGCCTATAATCCTATAGTTAAATACTGTTTTTATATACAGTTATTTAAGCGTATTTTGATATGCCGGTTCGAAATCGAAAAGACGGCAGCAACAATCCATGAGGAAGACGGTGGTTTCGCCGATCTTTAAGCCACGAAAACGTTTGTCTTCATTAAGTTCTAACGTATAACGATTAATTACACTTCAGCCCTTGTTTACACTTTTATTGCCTCCATATTTTCCATACAATCCTAAGCGATTATAAATAAAAACAATTTCAATTTCGGAGTCCTCATGAGCGACGTAAAGCACTGTAATTTATTGATTCTTGGTTCTGGCCCTGCTGGCTATACAGCTGCAGTTTACGCTGCTCGTGCAAACCTAAACCCTGTACTTGTTACCGGTATGCAGCAAGGTGGTCAGCTTACAACCACAACAGAAGTGGAAAATTGGCCGGGTGATCCTGAAGGTTTAACGGGTCCAGCTTTAATGGATCGCATGAAAGAGCACGCAGAGCGCTTTGAAACAGAGATCCTGTTCGACCACATTAACGAAGTAGACCTTTCAAACCGCCCTTTCCGTCTTAAAGGCGATTCTGGCGAGTACACGTGTGATGCGTTGATCATCTCAACGGGCGCATCGGCTAAGTACCTAGGTTTGGAGTCTGAAGAAGCATTTAAAGGCCGTGGCGTTTCTGCTTGTGCTACATGTGATGGTTTCTTCTACCGCAACCAGAAAGTTGCAGTTGTTGGTGGTGGTAACACGGCTGTTGAAGAAGCACTTTACCTATCTAACATCGCGTCTGAAGTTCATCTAGTTCACCGTCGTGACACGTTCCGCGCTGAAAAGATTCTAGTGAAGCGTTTAATGGACAAAGTAGAGAACGGCAACATTGTTCTTCACACTGACCGCACGCTAGACGAAGTTCTAGGCGACGACATGGGCGTGACTGGCGTTCGTATTAAAGATACTCAGTCTGACAAGACAGAGGATATCGACGTAATGGGCGCGTTCATCGCTATTGGTCACCAGCCGAACACTGAAATCTTCAAAGGCCAAGTGGATATGAAAGATGACTACATCATCGTTCAGTCTGGTCTTGAAGGTAACGCGACACAAACCAGCATCCCAGGCGTGTTCGCTGCGGGTGATGTAATGGACCACAACTACCGTCAAGCAATTACTTCTGCAGGCACGGGTTGTATGGCTGCATTGGATGCTGAACGCTTCCTAGATGGTCTTAACGATAAGTAAATCTGAGATTGCAGATTTGATTATCGACGCTCTCGCCTTAGTAGATGCAGGGCGTCATCACATTTTGTTGTAAATCCCTAGAGCCCAGCGGTATATCCACTGGGCTTTCTTTTGTATACTACCCGCCCTCAACAAATAATAATTATCATTAAGCCTTCATAATGGATAAGAAAAAACAACGCAGCTTGAACAAGTGGCTTAAGCAACAGAGTAAGTTAGCGAAACGCTGGCTTATGATTGCGATTAGCCTTGGCGTACTTTCAAGCGTGTTTTTAATTGCTCAAGCAGCTCTTCTCGCCTCTATTCTTCACCAGCTGATCATCGAAAATGTCGATAAGTCTGAACTGGTTGGTCATTTCGCAGGCTTGGCATTATCGGTCGTTGGCCGTGCTGGCTGTACATGGGGACGTGAGATCGCAGGTTATCGCTGTGGTGAACAGATCCGTGTCTACATCAGGCAACTGATCCTTGATAAGTTACGTGAGTTGGGCCCTGCTTATATCAAAGGCAAACCTGCGGGTACGTGGGCAACCCTGTTGCTAGAACAAGTCGAAGACATGCAAGACTTCTTCTCTCGTTACTTACCTCAGATGTCTTTGTCGGTAATGATTCCATTCATTATTTTGGTTGTGGTGTTCCCAGTAAACTGGGCAGCAGGACTGATCTTCTTGATTACTGCTCCACTGGTACCAATGTTCATGGCACTTGTGGGTATGAAAGCAGCCGATGCAAACCGTAAAAACTTCAAAGCACTGCAACGTCTTTCTGGTCACTTTTACGACCGTTTGCAGTCAATGACAACCATCCGTCTATTTGACCGCACAAACGCTGAAACAGAAGTATTGAAAGGTGCATCTGAGGTGTTCAGAACGCGCACCATGGATGTATTGAAGATCGCTTTCTTGTCGTCTGCAGTACTTGAGTTCTTCACGTCTATCTCGATTGCGATGACGGCGGTTTACTTTGGTTTCACCTACATTGGTGAGCTTAACTTCGGCCACTACGGCGCGGGCATTACGCTATTCGCAGGTTTGTTTATCCTTATCTTGGCGCCAGAGTTTTACCAACCTCTGCGCGACTTAGGTACTTTCTACCACGCGAAGCAACAAGCGGTTGGCGCTGCCGAAAGTATTGTCGAGTTCCTAGAAACAGACATCACTAAGGTTAAATCAGGCGACACTCAGCTCGACCCGGCTCAAGGCATCAATATTGAAGCTCAAGATCTGAAAGTATTGAGCCCTGAAGGTGTTCAACTGGTTGGTCCTATCTCGTTCGCGCTTAACACTCGCCAATCGACTGCGTTAGTTGGCCCAAGTGGTGCAGGTAAAACAAGTTTGATCAACGCTATTCTTGGTTTCATGCCTTATGAAGGAAGCTTGAAAATCAATGGCATTGAACTGCGTGACCTAGACTTAGCCTCTTGGCGTAAAACGATTAGTTGGGTTGGTCAAAACCCGTTGCTACTGCATGGCACAATTCGTGACAACGTCACCCTTGGTAAGCACGATATCACTGACCAAGTTGTCGCGAATGCACTTGAGCAGTCTTTTGCTAACGAATTCGTAAATGAGCACGGCTTGGATTATATGATCTCTGATCGCTCTGGCGGTCTGTCTGTGGGTCAGTCTCAGCGTTTAGCTCTGGCTCGCGCAATGATTCAAGACGGTCAGTTCTGGTTGCTCGATGAACCCACTGCCAGCTTAGATACTCGTAGCGAACAGTTGGTAATGAAAGGCATCAATAGCAATATCGAAAGCCGCACTGCCCTACTTGTGACGCATCAACTTGCCCCGCTTCAATCGGTCGATAACATTCTGGTTATGCGCGATGGTGGTCTGGTTGAACAAGGTCATTACTCTCAGCTTTCGACTGCGGGTGGTTTGTTTGAAGAGATGCTGAACGCGAACTTAGCTCAACAAGATAATAAGGGTAATTTAGATGCGTGATTTACTGCCTTACCTGAAACTCTATAAAAAGCATTGGTTTGGCCTATCGCTAGGCATGCTATTGGCTTTTGCTACTCTGTCGGCTTCTATTGGCTTGTTAACGCTATCAGGCTGGTTCATTTCAGCTTCTGCGGTTGCAGGCCTTACGATTGCACGTGAAACCTTCAACTACATGCTACCGGGTGGTGGTGTACGTGGTTTGGCAATGAGCCGTACTGCGGGTCGTTGGGGTGAACGTGTTGTCAGCCACAATGCAACATTCAAATTGTTAACTGATCTGCGTATCTTCTTCTTCAAGAAGCTGGCTCCGCTGATCCCAGGTCGTATTTCAAACCTTCGTGATGCTGATCTTCTGAACCGCTTGGTTGCTGATGTCGACGCGATGGATCACGTGTACTTGCGCTTAGTAAGCCCTGTGACGGTGGGTGTGTTCGGGATTTTCTTCCTGACTCTGTTCTTAATGTGGTTCGATAGCTCACTAGGTTTAATCTTAGGTTCTATCCTTCTGATCATGCTGTTGGTTTGGCCAATCTTGTTCTACAAATTGGGTAAACGTAACGGTGGTGAGCTGACACAGAACAAAGCGGATCTTCGTGTGACAACGCTAGATTGGATTGAAGGCTACAGCGAGCTAACTCTGTTCGGTGCTGAAGAGCGTTACCGTAATGCGATTCTAGAAACGCAACGCAAGCTGATGGCGAATCAGTTTGTGAATGCTAACCTAACCGGTATGGCTTCAGCTGCGCTAATGCTGTTCAACGGTTTAACGTTGGTTCTTATGCTTTGGCTTGCGGCTGACGGTGTGGGTGGTAATGCACCAGACCCGTTCATCGCGCTAATGGCATTCGCAACCATGGCAAGTTTTGAACTGCTGATGCCTATCGCAGGCGCGTTCCAGCATTTAGGTCAAACTCTGTCTTCTGCTCGTCGCTTGAATGAAGTTATTCTGTCAGAGCCTGAAGTTCAGTTTGCTGAAGAGAAACTCGACATCAACAAGCCGCTTGATATTACGTTCTCAAACGTGACGTTCAACTACCCTGACTCTGAGCGCAGTGTTCTGAACGCTGTTGACCTAACGATCCCTGCCACGCACAAGGTTGCGATTGTTGGTCAAACGGGTTCTGGTAAATCGACTCTGATCCAGCTTCTGACTCGCTACTGGGATCCTAAAAAGGGCTACATATCAATCGCGGGTATTGAACTGACGCAGTGGAACGAATCGCAGCTTCGTGAATCAATCAGTGTAGTAAGCCAACGTGTCGACATTCTAAATGGTACTTTGCGTGACAACTTGTTGATTGCAAGACCAGAAGCGACCGATGATCACTTAGCGAATATCCTAAAAGACGTTGGTCTAGAAAAGCTGCTTGAGAATAACGCACTTGATAGCTGGTTAGGTGACGGTGGTCGTCAACTATCTGGTGGTGAGAAGCGCCGTATTGGCATCGCACGTGCGATTCTTCATGATGCCCCTATCCTGCTTCTCGATGAGCCAACAGAAGGCTTAGATAAGCAAACAGAACACAGCATCATGACGCTGTTCGAGAAGCACTTTGAAGGCAAGACGGTTATCTTCATCACTCACCGTTTGATTGGTCTAGAGTCGATGGATTCGATCGTTCTGATTGAACAAGGCGAGATTGTTGAGCACGGCTCTCACGAGACACTATTAAACGAAGAAGGACGTTACTTCCAACTTCGTCAGGCAATCTAGCTCCTTCATAAGTTATAAAGAAAACCATTCAAAGCCCGAGTTCATACTCGGGCTTTTTGTTGTCTGTAATTCTAGTATCGAGCAACCATTCCCCCTTAAACGGTTGTTCATGCGCTGATTAGTTTTGCCCTTTCCTACAAAAACTTACCATTTATAAAGCAACGAGTTGCACACAATTCAAGTCGTAGCACATTACTATGATCATCTTTCTAGGATAATACGTATCGATCAACCTCATGGAATAACCTCCCCCTAAAATAATGGAGAACAGTGTATGTCTTTACGATTAATCGCAACAACGATAGCGCTTGTAGGTGCTAGCTTTACCGCTCAAGCGAGCTCGGAATGTGAAGTATCGATTGATGCTAGTGATCAAATGAAATTTTCAACTGACACATTAAGCGTTCCAGCGAGCTGTAAAGAAGTGAAGCTGACGCTAAACCATACTGGTTCTATGCCAGCCCAATCAATGGGTCACAACGTCGTTATAACAGACACTGCGTCGCTACAAGCAGTGGGCATCGATGGTATGTCGGCAGGTATCGACAATAACTACGTAAAACCTGACGACAGCCGCGTTTACGCCTTCACTCGTGTTATCGGTGGTGGCGAGTCAACCTCAATCACTTTCAGCACAGAGAAAATGACAGCCGGTGGCGACTACTCTTTCCTATGTTCATTCCCGGGCCACTGGGCAATCATGAAGGGCAAATTTGAGTTTAAATAACTCGTTAGTCTAGATTGTACAGATACATCAAAGCCCCAACCTAGGTCGGGGCTTTGTTATATTGGCTTCGATTACAGCTTGAAGCGGCTGATTTCGCTTTCTAGCTCGTGAGACAGTTCAGAAAGCTGCGCAGCTTGCTCTGCAGCTTGGTGTGCTTCGTCTGCTAGCTCGTTAGATACGTCACGGATTCCTTCAGTGTTACGAGTAATCTCAGACGTTACTGACGCTTGCTCTTCTGCAGCAGAAGCAATCTGTGTTGCCATGTCGCTGATGCGTTCAACAGCAGCATGGATTTGCGTTAGGCTTGCAGCCGCTGAGTTCGCGTCATCAACACTGGTTTCAGCAAGCGTACGGCTATCGTTCATGATGTTAACCGCTTTGCCTGTTGTACCTTGCAGCAACTCAATCGTTTGTTGAATTTCTTGCGTTGAACCGTGTGTACGTTGGCTCAGAACTCGAACTTCATCCGCTACTACTGCGAAACCACGACCTTGCTCACCGGCACGTGCTGCTTCAATAGCGGCGTTAAGTGCAAGTAGGTTCGTTTGTTCTGCAATACCTTGAATGTTAGACAAGATAGCGTTGATGCTGTTGCCGTGCTCTTCAAGCTCGAGAATCACGTTAGTTGCGATTTGAACTTCTTGAGCAAGGTTTTGGATAGAGCTTTGAGTCTGTGTTACTTGACCAGTACCGTGCTCACACGCGCCAACCGCTTCAGATGAGTTCTGTGCAGTGTGGTCTGCGTTACCTGCGATCTCTTGTGTTGCTGCAGCCATTTCGTTAACGGCTGTTGCTACCATGTTGATCTCGTCTTGTTGCATTTGGATACGAGCACTACGTTCTTCAGCTTGAGAAGCCGTTTGACGTGCTTGGTTGCCTAGCGCAGCAGATACTTCGCTTAGCTTGATCACCATGGTGTGCATGTTACCCACAAAGCGGTTGAAGTTTGCTGCAAGCTGACCAATTTCGTCGTCGCTCTTAGGCTCAAGGCGTTGAGTAAGATCGCCCTCACCTGAAGCAATTTCTTCAAGTGCTGCTGAAACGCGGTTTAGGTCGCGGAATAGGAAGCTTACTAACCAAGACACGAGTACGATTACGATGAGCGTAATAATGACAGCAGTGATGATCAGCTGAGTAAGTAGCGTTGAGTGGTTCGCTTCTTCTGTTGCTTTGTCCATCTGAACCGCGAAGATCCAGTTAGTGTTAGGCACCTTCGTGAAGTAAAGCAGCTTGTCTGCGCCGCGCTCTTTGATGATCTCGATGCTACCCGTACGCACTGCGTTTTCGATGATAGGCATAGAGATATCGTTTGAAAGCTGGCTTACCGGCTTCAAGCTTAGTGCTGAATCTGGGTGTGCTAGGAATGTGCCGTCAGAGGCATCAATTAGCATTGCGTAAGCGTTGTCACCAACATCAAGGCTGATTACATCGTTAACCAACTGGTCGATCAGTACGTCTGCACCAACAACACCAACAAGTTGGCCGTTGTGGCGAACAGGTTCTGCGATCGTTACTAGAAGTGCTTTGGTGATTGCATCTTGGTAAGCCGTAGTAATGATTTGCTTACCTGCAGCGTTTGCTTCTTGGTACCAAGGACGTTGACGAGGATCGTAATCTGCACGATTACGTTCAGGATGTGAACGGTACATTCCACCTTCTGGAGTACCTAAAAAGATATCGTCAAAGCCACCCGCTACACGAGCTTGTCTAAGGAAAGGAACAACATCATCCTCTCGTGAAAAGTCATTAAATGCTGATGCGATATCAGTACGGATATCAATCCAGTTTTTAATACCTTCAGATGCTGCTTCAGATACGCTTTCAGCTCGTAGGTATACGCCATTACGAGTCTGTTCAAATAATTGGTTTGCTGACAACCAAGTCAACGCTGTAGCCATAACGACAACAGCAGATAGGCTAGCGCCTATCAACTTCTGCTTTAGTGTTAGTTTCATGTCAAAGTTTCACGAGTGGTGGGAAATCTCGCGCATACTACCCAATATCAGTATTAAATTCGAGCAATTTTATAATTTAATATCGGAATATAATTTTAAGAAAACCATAAGCTTACCTAATGTCAATTCCTTGGCTTGTCGCCAAATTTAAGGCGGCATTATCTCTACGGTTATTAGTATTTTTATCGCACTTCACATGTTAAAAAGAGACAAGCAAACACGGTAAAGAAGAAACAAAAAAGGCAGAAGAGTTTCCTCTTCTGCCTTCATATTATTTAACACTCTACTGCGTATAAATTGCAGTAGATTTCAGCTTACAAAGCCTAGCGTTTTTCTGTACGCATACCCATTAGCAAGCTCACACACATCAGTAATAGAATGATGGTGAATGGCAATGCTGTAGAGATTGCACCCGCTTGTAGAGCTTGTACTGCTTCAGTACCACCAACCCACAATAGAGCCACAGCAATCGCACCTTCTAGGAACGCCCAGAACACACGTTGAGGCACAGGCGTATCAACTTTACCACCCGCGGTGATGCTGTCGATTACTAGAGAGCCTGAGTCAGACGATGTAATGAAGAAGACTAGAACCAATACAACCGCAATGATTGAAAGCAGAGTCCCGAACGGCAGTGCATCAAACATTTGGAACATTGCTAGTGATACATCTGTTAGGCCGTCTTGACCAAGAATACCAACGTTATTCACGATTTGGTCAATCGCCATGCCACCGAATACTGACATCCAAATGATAGTCACTGTAGTCGGTACAATCAGTACTGCTGTGATGAACTCACGAACGGTACGACCTTTAGAAACACGTGCGATAAACATACCTACGAATGGAGACCATGAGATCCACCAAGCCCAGTAGAATACAGTCCAACCGTGCATCCACGTTTCATCTTCACGACCGTGAGGGTTACTCAACGGAATGATGTTTTCAATGTATGCCATCAATGTCGTTTGGATAGAACCTAAAGTCACCGCGTAGCCGATTAGAGCCACTAAGATAAGCAGTAGGAAGGCCACCAACATGTTGATGTTACTGATAACTTTAACGCCACCATCAATACCACGAAGTACTGATACTACCGCCAATAAAGTCACCGCTGTAATCACAATAACTTGCAGACCTAAGCCCGCTTCAATGCCGAATACATGCTGAATACCACTTGCCGCTTGTTGTGCACCAAGACCTAACGATGTCGCCAGACCAAATAGCGTTGCAAGTACAGCAAGAATATCAACAATGTGACCTGCCCAGCCCCAAGCTCTATCACCTAAAATTGGGTAAAAGATAGAACGGATAGAAAGAGGCAATCCCTTGTTGTAAGAGAAAAACGCAAGTGACAGTGCTACTACGCCATAAATCGCCCAAGGGTGTAGACCCCAGTGATACATGGTTGCGCCCAATGCCAGTTTTGCAGCTTCTGGTGTGTTTGGTTCAACACCTAACGGAGTTTCAAACCAACCCGTGAAGTAAGCCGCTGGCTCTGCCACACTCCAGAACATCAAGCCGATACCCATACCTGCGGCAAACAGCATCGATAGCCAAGAGAAGAATGAGTAATCTGCCGTCGCATCAACACCACCAAGGCGGATTTTGCCGTACGGAGAAACAATCAAACCTAAGCAGAAAATTACAAAAATATTACCCGACCAGATGAAAAGCCAATCAAACGAATTGATAATCTGGCCTTTAACGCCATCTAGCGCAGCCTTTGCTGAAGCGGTATCTGTAATAAGAACACCGATCAGGAACAAAGCGATAAGTCCCGCACTAATACCAAATACTGGGTTATGAACATCAAAACCCCATTTTTGGACGTTATCTTGACCGACAGTGTAATCCGTACTGTCGATACTGTATTTATCTATACCTTTAGTCATCATCCCTCTCTACGGAATTCTATTAGGGTCTATTGACCTCGTATTCCTTACTTACCTGCGACTTAATTACAAACTCGAACCTACGGTCCAAGTAGTACAAGCTGTTGTCACAATAATTCAAATACTTGGATGTCTGAAGTTTAGCAGGTTAACTTGTTGTTTTCAGTAAACTAGAATCGGTTCGATGGAATTTCAAACAATATTCACGTAATTACTCAAGTTTATGACGAAAAAAAGGTCGACCCTGTCGACCTTTTTATCAAAAATACTTTTAACTCAAAGCATTTTGGTGCTTAACCAATTGATTTTCAGTTCGTAAACCTAGCAATAAGCTTAGGCACATAAGCAATAATATGAAGGCAAATGGTAGCGCCATCGATACCGTTCCAGCTTGCAGTGCTTGAATAGATTCCGTACCACCAACCCATAGTAGAACCGCTGCAATCGCGCCGCCCATCAACGCCCAAAATACACGTTGTGGAACCGGTGCATCCACTTTACCGCCAGAGGTAATGCTATCGATAACCAATGAGCCTGAATCAGAAGAGGTGATAAAGAACACCATAATCAAACCAATCGATACCACTGAAAGCACAGAGCTCATTGGCAGAGCATCGTAAGTATGGAAAAGAGAAAGTGTAATATCTTGCAGACCATTCACACCAATCTCGCCCACCTTGTTCGCCACTTGATCAATCGCGATGCCACCGAAAATAGCCATCCAGATGATGATTACTGTCGTTGGGATGAACAATACAGCAACGATGAATTCACGAATCGTTCGACCTTTAGAGATACGAGCGATGAACATGCCTACGAATGGTGACCAAGACATCCACCACGCCCAGTAGAATACCGTCCAACCTTGCATCCACGTTTCGTCATCACGACCGTGAGGATTGCTTAAGGGAATGAAGTTTTCAATGTAGCCCATTAGCGCGGTTGGGATTGCTTTAATACCCGCCATGCCACCAGCGATGGTAACGAAGATAAGTAAGCCCAAAGCAACCAGCATGTTCACATTACTCAGAAGCTTTACACCACCGTTGATGCCACGAACCACGGACATTGTCGCTAAGAAAGTAACCACTGCGATAACAATCAGCTGCATGCCAATACCGCCATCGGTACCAAATGCATGGTTAATACCACTGGTCGCTTGTTGAGCACCTAAGCCCAATGAAGTTGCAAGGCCAAATAGCGTTGCAAGCACAGCGACGATATCAACAATATGACCAAACCAACCCCAAGTTCTATCACCCAAGATAGGGTAGAAAATAGAGCGGATTGATAGAGGTAAACCTTTATTGAAGGTGAAGAAGGCAAGCGCTAGAGCAACAACCGCGTAAATCGCCCAACCGTGCAGACCCCAGTTGTAGATGGTTGCACCAAGAGCCAACTTCGCCGCTTCAGGAGAGTAAGCTTCAACACCTAGTGGTGTTTCATACCAGCCAGTGAAATAAGCTACTGGCTCAGCAACACCCCAGAACATTAAGCCAATACCCATTCCTGCGGCGAATAACATCGACATCCAAGATAGGTTTGAGTGCTCTGCTTTGGCATCATTGCCACCAATACGTATCTTGCCATACGGGGAGACAATGAGGGCAAAACAGAAAATTACGAAGATGTTTGCTGCCCACATGAAGAAACCATCGAAGTTACCAATGACTTTCCATTTGATTCCATCAAGCGCCGCTTTTGCGGTTTCAGGGTCTGCGACTAGAAGTGCCAACAGGAAGATAATGATCGCCCCTGCACTGATTCCAAATACTGGGTTATGAACATCAAAACCCCATTTCTGAACGTTATCTTGTCCTACTGTATAATCGGTATTTTCAATACTATACCTATCTTTTACAGGCTCCATGCTTCCTCTCTAATTTGCAGCGCACAGTTTGCAACATTGTATTCGGCGCTTAAATTTCGAAAAGAAGAATATCAACCTGTCGCAAAAATACTAAAAAAACCTCCATAAAGGAGGCGTAAATTACACATTTAACGTTATTTAGCGTAAGATCAGTCAACAAGCCCGGAGCTGACCGCATATTTAGCAAGCTCTGCCGTAGAGTGAATATCGAGCTTATGCTTAATATTTTGCCTATGGGTTTCTACCGTTCGATAGCTGATATTCAGCGCCTTTGCGACCTCTTTACTGCTCTCCCCTTTTGCGACTAATTTCAGCACAGCCTCTTCACGTCTGCTCAATGGATTCTTGACAGATGGCGTGGGAGTAATCGGCTGAGTAAACAAATTCTGCGTGACTTTTTCACAGAAATAGGTCGATCCTTGATTGACCGTTTTGATTGCCTGTACCATTTTTTCAGCCGAAATCTCTTTCAACATGTAACCGACAGCACCCGACTGCATCACCTTCATGATGTATTCACGGTTGTTATGCATGGTCAGCATCAGGACCTTGGCTTCTGGGTCTTCTTCTTTAATCAGATGGGTGGCATCAATGCCATTCATGATAGGCATGCTGATATCCATCAACACCACATCAGGGCGCAGAGACTTAACGACCTCTACCGCTTCTAGTCCATTGCTGGCCGTACCTATCACGCTAATATCTGGCTCGAGTTCCAATCTCGCCATAAAGCCATCCAGTACCACTTGGTGATCATCAGCAATCACAACTCGAATAACTTCACTCATTCATTAATCCCTCTAGTGTCAGTAACACTGTAATTTCCGTTCCGAGGCCAATCTCACTCATCAATTCAAAGTCACCACCGATGAACTCCACTCGCTCTCTCATGTTACGCAGCCCGATCCCTCGTTTTTCCATCGCTTTATAGGTGTTGAAACCGACACCGTTATCTTGAATCAGTAGTTGCAACACATTACCAATTTGCTGAGCGATAACCGTTACTTTGGTCGCTTGTGCATGTTTTTCTATATTATTCAGCGACTCTTGCACGACTCGATATAGGGTCGTCGCCGCCTCTGATTTTAACTTACCAGGTTGAGTAGCAAACATGGTCTCGACTTCTATGCCCGAGTGCGCCTGAAAATCTAACAGTAATGAAGACAATGCCGCTTCTAAGCCTATGTCATCCAATGAACTTGGACGAAGTTGATGCGAGATGTGCCTCACTTCTTCGATCGCTCGCATCAGTGAATGCTGCGACTTATTCAAATGTGCTTTAAGGTCTTCATTTTGTAGCTTATTACCGAGCAGTTCCAAATGGCAACGACTCGACACTAATAATTGGTTAATACCATCATGCAACTCACGCGCTAGATGCTTCTTCTCGTCTTCTTGGAACATCACCGTCTTATGCGCCAGCTCCTTTAAGTTGTTATCAGCAATCCGATGTTCATGCATGTTAATAGCCAAGGTCAGCACGATGATGACCGCGACCGTTACGCTCAAAATCACCACAATCGAAAAGAACGTGGTTTCAATATTCTTATTTATCGCAGCCTGCATCGAAGCCACTTCTTGGTGTACGTCTTCAATATACAAGCCGGTGCCAATCATCCAGTCCCAACGCTCTAACCAAGCGGCGTAGCTCAGCTTAGACACCACCTCACCCGTCGACGGTTTTTGCCACAAATACTGGTGAAACCCGCCTCCGGTTTGCGCTTCTCTTAACAGAGCCTCTATCAGAAAATCGCCATCTTCATCTTGCAGTTGGAGTAGGTTTTGGCCTATCAATTCTGGCTGAATTGGATGAACCAAGTTGGTCCCGAGGCGATCGTATGCGAAGAAGTACCCATCAGAGCCATATCTAAGTTTAGACAATATGGTTCGAACTTTTTTTTTGGCTTGGGCTTCTTGGATATTTGGATCGTTATAGACGTGTTCTATGGCGTCGAACGCGAGATCAACCGTGTCTTTGAGGGCGTTTTCACGCGACTTGATTAGGCTGTCTCTAAAGATCTCGACTTCTTTAGCGCCTAACGTCTTAGTCTGGTGCAGCGAGATCCAACTAATACTCGCCGTTACCAGCAGCAACGGGAGCAACGTCAGCAAAATCAGCTTGGCTTTTAGAGGCATTCCTTTCCCTCACAAAAAACGGCTTACTGAACATCAATAAGCCGTTTTACTTTAGCAATTTATAGATAGCCGTCGAAACATATCATTCACATTCTTGGCTTCACTCACATTCCATAGAAAGATGGGAAAGCGAGAAGTGATCCAAGTACGAGGATTTGAATCAGAATGAACGGCATCACACCTCGGTAGATGTCCTTAGTCGTCACGCCTTTCGGTGCTACGCCTTTTAAATAGAACAAACTAAAACCAAATGGCGGCGTTAAGAAGGAAGTTTGTAGGTTCATCGCAATAAGGATAGCGAACCATGTCATGTTGATGCCCATCAGTTCAGCAACTGGCGCAATGATCGGCACGATGATGAAACAGATCTCTACGAAGTCGATGAAGAAACCCAGAATCAGAATCACCAGCATGGTAATGATCAGGAAGCCCCATTTTTCACCTGGCAGTTGTAGCATCCACTCTTCAACCAGATAGTCGCCACCAGTGTAGGTAAACGCCATTGAGAATGCCGTTGCACCCAACAAGATAGCAAATACCATCGCCGTTACTTTCACCGTCTCTTTCGACGCCTCGTACACCATCGACCAACTAAATTGACCGTAAAGCAGTGCAAGTATCATCGCACCCGCGCCACCTAATGCGGCTGACTCTGTTGGCGTAGCAACACCTGCGAAGATAGAGCCCAGTACAACAATGATTAACGCTAGAGGCGGAAGAATCGCTTTCAGTGCATTAAACACTTCCTGCTTACGGCTGATGGAGTCATCACGTTCAATAGGTTGAGCCGCTTCAGGGTGTAGCTTTGCGTATATCAAGATATAAACGATGTACGCGCCGACCAGCATCACGCCTGGCCAAATCGCCGCTTGGAACAAGTCGCCTACAGGAACACCTAGAACATCACCCAATAGAATCAATACGATGGAGGGTGGAATGATCTGCCCTAGCGTACCAGACGCACAAATAGTGCCGCAGGCTAAGCCTTTGTCGTAATTGTACTTGAGCATTACAGGTAGGGAGATAAGTCCCATAGCAACAACAGAAGCACCAACCACGCCAGTAGAAGCCGCAAGTAGTGAACCTACTAATACGGTTGAAATCGCGATACCACCACGAACGCCGCCAAACAGTCGCCCCATAGACTCAAGCAACTGCTCAGCAAGCTTGGTCTTTTGTAGAACGAGCCCCATAAAAACAAACAATGGAACGGCCATCAGAACCGTGTTTTCCATAATGGATTGAATTCGATATGGCATGAAGGCAAACATTTCAATGCCCTCAGCCCAAACACCAAAGATTAACGCGATACCACCAAAGGTAAACGCCACTGGGAAGCCAAGTAAAAGCGCAAACAAGGCTACGAAAAACATTACTATTCCAATCATGTTCAGCCTCTACTTGTTTTTTGTATGAATATTGTTTGCATGGATAAGATGCGGATTAAAAATCTTATTCAGTGAATGCAGGATCAAACCTACGCCACTGAGTGCCATCAAAAAGAATGACAGCGGGATCATAGCTTTGATGATCCAGCGATACGGCAGGCCACCGGGATCGCCTGAGGTTTCACCCAGTTCATAACTCTCTTTGGCAACATCGATACCAAACCAAGCCACCAGCAGGCAAAACGGAAGTAGAAAGATAAGCGTGCCAAGCAGGTCAATAATCGCTTGTGCTTTAAAGCTCAGTTGCTCGTAGAACACATCCACTCGCACATGACCACCAGCCTTGATGGCATAAGGAACACCTAATAGGAAAACGGCTGAGAAGAGGTGCCACTCCATCTCTTGGAAGGCGATAGAGACATCGTTGAAGGCATATCTCATGACAACGTCATACACGACGTTGGCGATAAGTAAAATAAACAACATACTGGAAAGCCATCCCAGTGCGTCACCGATACGATTAAACAGGCGTTCAATATAAATTAGACTTCGCATTCCCGACTCCATGGAATTTGAAAAGACATCGCGCAGCTGAGGTAACGAGCTGTAGGACGTAGAAAAGGTTCTTGAGCGTAATACAGGATTTATCCTGCTTAGTTATTATGTTTTAAATGAACCCTCGGCTTATTCACTCTTAAATACTCAATAAGAAAAGCTTCGGGTTCATTTAACTTCAGTTCAACAACTGTCGATTATTTCGCTTGGCTATTTAGATAAGCTCTATGTGAAATATCCGTCCATGAACGTACTTGCTCTAGGTAGCTTGCTTGTGAAGCTTGAATCTCTTTTGCTAGCTCATCTTTCTCAGCATGTGCAGCCAGTAGGCGATCGTTCGCTTCTTTCAGAGCAGACATAACCTCTGGTGGGAAATCTTTCACTTGTACATCTGGGTATTCTGTCTTCATTGAAACCCAGTTCTTACCACTTTCGTGCGTTGCTTGTGTGTACATGTCGTAAGCCGCAGTACGCATTGCAACACGTAAGATTTCTTGTAGGTCTTCAGGCAGCTTGTTCCATGTACGCTTGTTCACTAGGAATTGAAGCTCTGAACCCGGCTCGTGCCAACCTGTGTAGTAGTAAGGCGCGATTTTGTGGAAGCCCATTCGTAAATCCAGCGATGGACCTACCCACTCTAGTGCATCAATCGTGCGACGCTCTAGAGACGTGTAAAGTTCACCTGGGGCAATGTTCGTCGGTTTAGCACCTAGCTCAGCAAGAATCTCGCCTGCAAAGCCCGGGATTCGCATTTTCAGACCTTGTAGATCTTCAACGCTGTTGATCTCTTTTTGAAACCAACCCCCCATCTGGATATCCGTGTTACCACCAGGGAAAGACATCAAGTTATGTGGAGAGTAAACCTGCTCCATTAACTCCATACCACCACCGTGATAGAACCACGCGTATTGTTCTGCTGGCGTCATGCCGAAAGGCATAGAAGTGAAGTAAAGAGTGTTTGGAACTTTACCTTTCCAGTAGTAAGAGCCTGAGTGACCCATGTCGTATTGACCAGACTTAACCATGTCAAAAACGCCAAGAGGTGCTTTGTGTTTGTTTGCTGAATCGATTCTGATTTGCAGTCGACCATTCGACATCTTCTCAGCCATCGCCGCCATGTTTTTGGTTGCATCACCGAAAACTGGGAAGTTTGGTCCCCAAGTTTCCGCAAGTTTTAAACGGTAAACCTTATCAGCGGCTGTAGCACCAGTAGCGACCAAAGCTAAACAAGCCGCAGCAGTTACTGCAACGTTTTTAAAAACTCGTGTGAGGGAGTTAGAAATGAGACTCATGTTCACGTCCTTTGTTGGGTTAACACTCTTTCTATGAGCATTTTTTATGATTCAACATAAGAGTGCACCGTGATGAGGCAACAAGATATCAGGGAGAGCACGCACGCATGGCGTTAACAAAGTTACGTATTAGACCAAAGGATTAAGTAGAACTACGTAGGAGATGATTGAATAGTGTCGATTTCAAAGGAGTTTGGATATTCACCAAGGCAATGCGTATTGATAAATACCTAAGTATTAATAATTAAATACTCTTAACAATTGATTGCCATTTCGTGATGAAGCTCTATTCATTGCTGTATTTTAGGGGAAAAAATCAAGGCTTTGCTCTCTTGATCTACCTAGCTAACGCCCTAATTTAGTGCTTGCTGATTCGAAGCTCTGACACGAGACAACACTAATCAGTTAAGCCGTATATCGAATTGGAATTGAGATTATAGAGCCTAGGTTTAGGCTTGGATTTGGGCTCGGACTTGGCATAATGTGCCAGATACAAAAAAGCCTCGAAAATCGAGGCTTAAAAACTTAACGAAGCGAATGTAATCCCACAGGATTAGATAGCTTTGTAGATAACCTTGTTACCTGCTAGCTGCTCTTTCGCTACTAGGTTTTCTTCAAGAAGTTTTTTCAATGCGCCTGTTGCCCATGAAGCTGCTTTCGCGTCTTCTTGACCAGCTTCTAGGCCGATACCTTTAGGGTTAATGCCTTCAGCATTGCTAACAACGATGTCTAGAACTTGTTGTTGCTTAGGAGTCAGTGCTACTGCAACTTCTTTAGTTGCTGCTACTGCTTTCTCTACCGCTGGTTTTGCTGCTACAGTTTTTTCTGCTACAACTTTCTCTGCGACAGGCTTCGCTTTTTTCGGCGTTGCCACTGCTTTAACTACAGCCGCTTTAGTGCGTTTCTGCAGTTTAGCCTGCACCTTACGCTTATGAGCAAGTCTCATTGAATATTTCTCCAGTTCACTGCTCTTTTCGCAGTGGTGAAAATTTGAAGCGCGATTTATACCAAAAAACAGGAGCTATTTGTAGAGTGAAGCGTCGAAAGTCGACGAAAAATACCGATATTGTCTACTAGCGTCTATTATTTAAACATCGACTTATCAATTCAGGGTCATATACACTGGTTATCCATCCAGACAAAAATATGAAAACTTGGTGTTACCTATGGACACTCGTCACCTTAGTAATTTCTCTTTGCCTTCATTCACTCGCTCGTACCGTATCCTCGCCATTATTTTAGGCTTCATTTGCTTGATCGTTTCGCTCTACAGTGACAATCCAAAGTTACTGATCGTGGGTGCTTTTTGCAGTATTGCGCTTCTGGGAACTGGCTACTATTTGATGCTGCGCAGCCGAGTGATGTTCACACTTACCCCGACTCATTTTCAGCAGCACTTTTACAAAGGGGGTTGGGTTTTAAAATGGAGTAACATCCAAAAAATTGGTCTTTGCACTTATGAACAAGATGGTTGGCATCAACCTCTGCCCTGGGTCGGAATTAAAGTAAAAGATTACTCGCCCTACCTCGATTCGATTTGCCCTAAAATAACTTGTGAATTATTGCTCAGCCAACGAGCACTTTTGTACTTAGGAGCCAAACAAGCAGGCAAAGAGTCCAACTTTGAGGATATGGTTCTCGACTCATCGCATTACCATGCGCGTTGTACTGAAAGTGGCTGTGTCGAACTAAGCCAATACAAAGAGTCGCAGAATACCGACAACGTAAATTTCAACGATAACCAATCACAGGACAACCTTGATTCACCGAATGAGACAAACAGTCCAAACGCGGTGATTAAAAACTATTCTGGATTGCAGGCGATGCTTGCCAACAGAATGAAATATCAAAGGGGCTTCCACGGTTATGACATTTTCATATCAACCCATGATTTGAATATGAGTGGAGAAGAGTTTGTGGGGCTGGCTCGACGCTACTTGGCTGCCGCTGAACGTCTTTCTGATTAAGGTTTACCAGTAAGTTCACACACAATAAAAAAGCTTAGCTTTCAGGACAAAAGCTAAGCTTCATTTTCAATCAATCGACACAAATAATCGGTTGGAAAATCAAAGATTTAATTAGTACAGAGGCATTTCATCTGCGACGAACGGGTTTGATGCACGCTCGCGACCGAATGTCGATTCAGGACCATGGCCCGGAACGAATGTTACGTCACTGCCTAGTGGCCAAAGCTTAGTCTTGATTGAAGCGATAAGCGTATTGAAGTCACCTTGTGGGAAGTCAGTACGGCCAATTGCGCCGTTAAACAACACATCACCCACAAACGCTAAACGAGCTTGCTCACTGAACAGTACAACGTGACCTGGCGTGTGGCCCGGCGTGTGAATCACATCAATCACTTGATTACCAAAAGTGACTTTGTCGCCCTCTTCTAACCAAGTGTTTGGTTCAAAAGCTTTACACAGTGGGAAACCAAACATCTGACTTTGATTCTCTAGACCTTGTAGCCAGAAGTTGTCTGCCTTATGCGGGCCCACAATTTCAACCTTCAAGATCTCAGCAAGTGGTACCGTACCGCCAACATGATCTAAGTGACCGTGCGTCAGTACCAAGTTCACAACCTTAACACCGAGTTCTTCAATGATAGCCGCGAGTTGTTGAACATCACCGCCCGGATCGACAACGATGCCTTCCATGGTTTCATCACACCACACAATCGAGCAGTTCTGAGAAAAAGAGGTAACAGGTACAACTTGATACTTAAGAGACATATACAAACCTTAAAGAGCGAATCTGGTGAACAACTCGAATATCGCTATGTTATTGGCAACAAACCCAACAATAACAAACTAAACAGCAACAAACTGAGCAGCAATAAACCGAATTATTAGAACAAACTGAAATTTGGGCAAACTATGACATTGGATGTCTACTTTGACAAGTGCCTACCGTATCACTCAATAACTCAGCTTAGCTCTACCAGCTGCGAACTGGACCAGTATCAATGTGGATGAAGTTACTACGAGCGTAATAACCAACACCACCTGCTTGCAGACTTTTAGCTACGTCTCTCAGTTCCTTTAAATCAACACCATCGATACGAAAATCGATCGCTTTACCAAGCATGTGATAGCTCTTTTTAGCGACACCACTCGACTTAGAGCGCAACGCTTCGTTGGTTGCTGGAGAGCGGTAGCCAGAGATGATTTGAACTTCTTTTTGAATACCCAGTACATTTTGAATCTGAGTGATCTGATCAAACAGGTTCTTATCCATTGGATGAATCTCATTGCGGCGGAAGTCACGGCACAGTTTGCTAAGGCGTGCCATCTCGTCACCAACATAGTTAGTGCCATCGAAATAACAAGTCTCTAATCGTTCACCAGTGTGAAGATTGTTCATGCTAATCGTTCTTGGTTGATCCGGGTATGAAGCGAAAGCGATAGAAGGAGTAAGAGAGGCGACTACAGCAGTACCACCAGCGTAAGTCAGAAACTGACGGCGTGAAAATAAACTTTGAGACATACAGCAAAAAAACCAATTAGATCGAACGAAAAATGCACGATACATAATGGAATTTGCTGCGTCAACGTACAAAAACCGTGCAAAACGTTAGTATTTGTAACCTTTGCACGGTTAGTTATTGATACTCATTATAATTTTATCAATAGAAGCTTGGTTGTCATTTTTCAGTCAAGATCACCTTTCTTGACCATATTTCAATCAACCGCCCTCTTTATCATATTGGTAGATATCACCGCGGTATTGTATGCCTCCTTCTTCAAACAACACGGTTTGATAAATGATATGCACTGGAATTCGCTTCTTGAGACGAACCTTAGTATTGGGCGCAAGTTCATCATCCTGATTCGGCACTTTCTTTACCTTAGTCGCAAATAACAACTCCGCGAGTTCCTCGGCATGCTCAACACGAATACAACCAGAGCTATAGGCGCGGAAGTCATCGTTAAACAAGCTTTTACTTGGGGTGTCATGGAGATAGATGGCTCGCTTGTTGGGCGTATTGAACTTATACAAACCCAATGCGTTACTAGAGCCTGCTTGCTGGCGCATTCGATAAGGAAAAGAGTTAAAGTTAATCGTTTGCCAATCTATCTCGGTAGTATCGACAGTTTCCATCGAACGCCAACCATCGATCACTTGAAAATTGTGTGTTTCAAGATAACTCTCGTCGGCTTTTACTTTAGGCAAGATATCTTTAACCATGATTTTCCATGGCACGTTCCAAGTCGGATTTAAGATAACCGAATCAAGCTTTATCTCTAAGAGTGGTGTTTTTCTCGATTTTCTCCCAACCACAACTTTAGATTCAAAAACCTCTTCCCCATCTTCCCAATACTTCATATCAAAACTAGGTACATTCACCACAATCAGTGAGTCTCTATTTCTTGGCCATAAGCGGGCACGCTCGGCGTTCAATGCTAGGGAAGTAAGTCGATCATCAAAGCCCATATTGATCCATTTGATCGTGTCTGGCCCGATGATCCCATCATCCGTAAGACCGTGCATGCGTTGGAAAGATTTAATCGCCTTTTGCAGATCTCGATCGAACTTGGGAAAATCGACCGCGATCATCGAGGTATCAACACCAACCAAAGCAATGCGCTCAACAAGAACCGTCTTGTCTGAAAACTCGTCACCCAAGCGCTTCAAACCTTTCTGTCTATATCGTTCAATATTGAGTTCAGAGGCGGTTTCTAACACCGAATAGGTTGCTTTGAATTGGTCAAAATCCCCAACAGGCGGCGCGTAAGACAACACCATCTCCAATAAGTAATCATTGGCAACGCTGCTTTTTAAGCTCATCAGAATATGCGGAGAAGGCGCAGGTAATTTGGAATGCAACTTGCCCGAGAAGTACCAATCTTTACCGGCAAGCGGCGCATTTTCAACGTAGCTCAGGTAGTAGATAAAAGTATCGGTAAGTAATATGTCCAATTCTTGCCATTGAGCATGGGATTGATAGTGACGGATTTGCTTGAGTTGTCGCTCGAAGAATGGTGCCATTTGCGCTTGTTCAAGAAGCGACAATTGGAACTCAAACGCTTTAACCAGCTCAGGAGAATCCCAAAGGATAGGCAGAGAAGTGTCTTGATAGATACTCTGTGTGAGCTCTGGATATATAAGCATGAAAGAGAGTTCTGATTCCGCCGGAATGAAACGGCTCTCGTCAGAACTCGCATAGCTCCATGCATGCACGGAAACTAACACCAATAATCCACAGAAGTATTTTGCTAACATGCTTAACTCCGTCACCAACAATTCCATAAGTATGGCAAAGAAACGGGAGTAAGCATGTTATTTTTTAAGGGATTTATGAATCAAATTGCACTCCAGTGATTATCCCACTGGACCGATGATTGCTGAGTTGATTTCTCATAAGGCTTGCGCTGGCTAACCACACTGCCCGCCCCAGAGCTTAATCGAAACTCACCATCAAACAGCACAGCACCAGAAGCGTCAGATAATGCAGACAGTTCTACTAATTCTTTGGTCTCTTTCGACCAAATACCGTAGCAATTGCCTCTTGGCGAAGTCGCAATAATCCAATCGTCTGACGCCGCAATACTGGCGATATAGTGATTGAACCTTGCCCATTGCTCAGGCTCTGCGTTCAGTGATTCAAACTGGCCACCTTTAGTGTGCATCGCCAACAGCGAAGGATACTCGTCTGGCTCACCGCGATATTGCTGACCACAAAGCACGGTTTCAGCACCATCATGGGCTAAGTGTCGAATACTCAGCTTCTTGTCTAGCAGTTCAACCTGATCAAGCAACACACCTTCAGGGGAAACATAACTCAAGCTCGGCAGCATCGAATCGAGGTTTTTCGGTGTTCTACCATCAGTATGAACGCCACCAACGCCGATCGCGAGATTACCATCCGGCATGATGATCACTTCATGTGGGCCGATACCGAAACCAGTGAACTCTTCGACCTTACGATAGCCTTGCGCGACATCGTAAACGCCAATCACGCCTTGGCTGGTGTCCGTTTTCCCTTCGGTGGCATACAGTAACTTGCCATCTAATGAGTAAACCCCATGACCATAGAAGTGGCGGTTGTTACCTTTGACGACCATTTTGATCTGCTGACCGTTTTTATAGTCAAACACCATAAAATAGTCACCAGGACGACGAGCAAAAACCACCGCATGCGATGAGGTTGGGCAAATCGCGACGCCATGGCCACGATTGGGGATGGGAAGTTGGCTCAGTGGCATGCCAAATTCGTCAGCCACAACTGCAGAATATTGACCACGACCATTAAGCGCACAGCCAATCAGTTGGGGATCGTTCGACGCACTCACCCCATCCTTTCGAGTCGCACACCCAAACGGAAGCAATGGAACAGCTGCACAACCCAGTGCAGCCTTGAGTAACGATCTTCTCGTATTATCAGTCACCATCGGTAGCATTAAATCCTATTACCACGCCAAGCTCTATCGCTACTTCTTCATGAATCAGGTACTTCAAACGTTCTAGTTTGTTGTATTGAGTCAGCACCTCTCGGTAGCCCTCTTTGCTCTGTAATAGAGTAAACAAGCTAGAGTCTGTAGGCCAAGTATCTAAGGTTAGCGTGAACTGGGCAGCTACACGATCGGCAAGGTCATTTAAGCCCTTTTCTCTCAATAAACCATCAAGACCATTACCATCTGCTAAGTACAATTTCTCTAGCGCCGCTACGTTCGATTTCAGCTGAGTCATTGAGGTTTGAGCGCGCCATGATTCCGAGAAGTAAGGGCGTGGATGACCAATTTTAGCCATCGGACGACTCAGTTTTTTCATGCTGTAATCAAGTTGATTGGTCAACAAAGCGATGTACTCCGATTCCCAACGCATCTCGTCCAGTGCTAACCACGGGTTAACCTGCCAAGCTTCAGCAATAGAGGCCGATTTCATCGCCAGGTTTTGTGCGATAGCTTGTGAAGATAGACAACCTGAAGCTTTGTCTTGAAGCAATGGAGATTGCTCGTCGTACAGAGACCACTCCAAGGCGCCAAGCCCTTGAACAGTCACACTCTGCTGTGCGATTTCATCTTGTGACCAAGCTTTATCTTGCTGAGTCAGTTGACGCATTTTTAGACCTGTGGTGTTCTTTTTGTCTGGCCAAAACTGAACATTCCAGCTCTGTTCCAATGCCGCTGTTGGGCCTCTTTCTTGACCTTGTAGTGCCATCCAACTGTTCATTGTAAGCTGCCACTGAGCTTTCAACGTATCAAGCTCAACACTATTGGTTTGGCAGTAACCCTGCATCAAGACTTCTAGTTCACTGGCTTGCTTGGCAAATAGAACTGCAGAATCAAACTCTTGTTGATAGACACTGCGACTAATATGACTTGCCGTGTCGGCTTGATAGGACACACCGTTAACCTCAGATGAAGCAGTCTGCTCACCCGATGATTGACAGCCTGTCATGATTAATACCGACAAAGGCATTAACAAAAATTTATGTGTCATGCTGTTACCTTACTTCCTAATTTTTCTTTTAATTATATGAGTTCACTAAATATGAAACGACCGCTGAGCTCGTATTCCTACAAGTTCAGCGGTTGTGTTCTTTAGGTTAACTGAGTAGTTAAACCGCTAAATCTCAGTCCGACTACAGCGAGTTCAAAAACGCCAGCAGTGCTTCACGCTCAGTCGCATTCAAAGACAGTACGTTTTGTTTTGCCATTTCTGCTTCACCACCATGCCAAAGTACCGCTTCCATAACGTTTCTTGCGCGACCGTCATGAAGTAAGAACGTATGACCGTTCACTTCTTTGGTATAACCTAATCCCCAAAGTGGTGTGGTACGCCACTCTTGACCATTGGCAAGATACTCAGGGCGATTGTCCGCTAAGCCTTCACCCATGTCGTGTAGCAACATGTCGGTATATGGGCTAATTAACTGATTAGATAATGCAGACAGACCTTCTCGCTCTGCCGTGCGAATTTCAGCTTGGTGACAGCTTTGACAACCAATCTCTTTGAACAGATTTTTACCTTGAACAACCGCTGGGTTATCGACATTACGACGAACAGGTACCGCGAGATGCTGCGAATAGAACTCAACAAAATCTAAGATGTTGTCACTGACTTCTGGCTCGCCACCATTTGGAAAATCATCACAGGTTGATTGCGCTGATGTGCAGTTTTCATTCGGAAATAAGCTGCTTGTCAGGCCTAAGTCACCGTTAAATGCCGCCGCGTTTTGCTGCATTAAGTTTGGCTGCCCGGCTTTCCAACCGAAACGACCTAGCGCCATTTCATTGGTTTGAACATCAAGAACATAGTTGGCTTTACCCGACACGCCCTGTTTGTCTGCCAATTGCTGCTCTGCAAATCCAAGAATCGTTTCTTGTGGGATACTTTCAAGCAAACCAAGACCAATCATTGGCGGCGCCACTCGAGCTGAAAACTCGGTCTTAGGATGCATCTCGCCGAAAGCAAGTTCAGTAATATTTAAAGTGGGTTTACGCAGAGTAACGACGGTGCCGTCTTTGAATTCAACAGGAACATCCGTGTAGCTAATGTTCACTTTGCCCTCTGGTTTTACACCTTGAAGCGCAAAATCTTGTAGCTGACCGCCGTACGTCGGCTCTGGAATTCCACCATCTCGAATGAAGGCTTGTCGCTGCTCAGGCGTTTCAGCCGGAATGCTTAAACGAACCAACATGGATACTGCGTTCTCATCTCCTTCTTCTGGCGCGTGACCACGACCATCTTTGATGTGGCAGTTTTGACAGCCGTTAGTATTAAATAGTGGTCCTAACCCATCACGAGCATCGGTTGATGACGGTGCAGGAACCCAAGGGTTTCTAAAGAAGCTATTACCTACGCTGAAATCCAAGCGCTTACTCATTGGTAGATTGGCTGCGGGAAGGGAAAAAGCGTTCGCTCCTTCTTTCTTCACGGTCGTTTTGCCGCCAGAGTAGGTTTCATGAGCGTGTAATGGAGATACGAAAAACAGTGCGGTTAATAGTGAGGCTGAGAGATACGACTTCATACATTGCCTTGCTGTGTTTTTGATTTTAGTTTTTATGTGGGTGTGGCTTTCTTGAGGATCAAACAATTAAGGGCTCAATCAGAGCCCTTACATTTGTGTCGGCTCGGGTTCTTAGAACTCGTGATCCGCTGTGTCTGGGTTTAGGCTATCAATGCCAATCACACCCGCAGCACGCTCAATAGCCGCTGTTTGAGACACTAGCGCAACAATTGTTTTGTTTACTAGTGCATTACCCGCAGCGTTGTCAGCAGCGATTAGCTGATCGAAGTGCTGGTTGTTTTTCTCTGCAGACGTTACTAATTCGCCTACTTGTGCACGTGCTAGGTCAAACTGCTTTTGAATCTCTTTCGCAGCTTGCTCATTTTTTTGCTCTACTAGGTCGAACAAGCTTGGGCCGGAAAGCAGAGTACCGTCTTCACGCTTGTATAGACCCGTGTAAACATTGTAGATGCCTTGCTCGTTGTAGTAGTGAGAGTTGTGCGTGTTATCAGAGAAGCAGTCGTGCTCGTCTTCAGTAGAGTTTGCTTCTAGTGCAACCTTCATACGCTCACCCGCTAGCTCACCTAGAGACAGTGAACCCATGCCAAACAGCATTTTACGAAGACCATTCTCGCTAGATTCAGAAAGAAGCTCTTGACGGTAGTTGCCTTTCTCGCCTTCAGCCCACTGCTTTTCCATCCATTCTAGGTCTTGGATAAGTAGCTCAGCAGATGCTTTTAGGTATGCGCCACGACGGTCACAGTTGCCGTTAGTACACTCAGCGCCAACAACGAAATCAGTGTAAGCACGCTCACCTGCACCGCTGTTTGTACCGTTTAAATCTTGGCCCCAAAGTAGGAATTCAATTGCGTGGTAGCCAGACGCTACGTTCGCTTCAGAACCACCGATCTCGTTCAAGTCTGCGATTAGCTCAGGGGTGATGTTGGTTGCATCAACGGTAGTCTGACCAATTTGGAAAGTCTTGTTAGCCACGATGTTTGCGCTAGCGCCTTCGTTACCAAGTTCATATTGGTAATCAGTCGAAACATAATCAATCAGGCCTTCATCTAGTGGCCATGCGTTCAGTTGGCCTTCCCAATCATCAACAACAGCGTTGCCGAAGCGGAAAACTTCTGACTGTTGGTATGGTACGCGAGACTCAAGCCAAGCTTGTTTTACTTGTTCGAAGTTGCCAGCAGAAGGAGAAGCTAAGAAGGTATCAATAGAAGAGTTCAACGCTTTTGCTGTAATTACTGAATCTGCAAACACTGCATGCGCAATATCTGCGTAATGTTCTACAACTTGATCTTGAGTTACTGCTGCGAAAGAAGAAGCAGAGGCAAAAATGAGTGACGAAGTTACGGCTTTTGTCACTAAAGATTTAATGGTCATGAAGCATCCTTGTTGAGCTTTAAATTATTATTCGTAGTAATAGTGCAAACCATTATCATTTGCACTACGGATTGAAATAATACAAACTTACAATTTTATTGCAAGATAAATACAAAAAAACCTCACATATGTGAGGTCTTTAAACATTTTTATGTTAAGCGTAACAAAGAGGCTAATCAGATATCCAGATTATGCTTACCGTGTGAGACTTTTGCCTTCAGGTAGCTTTCATTACCCGATTTGATATGAGCAGAGGTATTCACCACTTCTTCAATCTCAATACCAAAAGATTTTAGCTCATTGATCTTCTTAGGGTTGTTGGTGACTAAGCGGATTTTTGTAGTACCTAAGGCGCGTAGCATTTCAGCAGCTTCAGTAAAATCGCGTAGGTCATCGCCAAAACCTAGGTGGTTGTTGGCTTCATAGGTGTTCATGCCTTCGCTTTGCAGACGGTACGCATCGATTTTGTTGTACAAGCCAATACCACGACCTTCTTGGCGAAGATAAAGGATCACCCCACCCGTCTCACCCATAATTCTAATGGTTTCGTCTAACTGCTCGCCACAGTCACAGCGAGAAGAATGGAAAACATCACCAGTCAGGCACTCAGAGTGCATACGAACAAGAGGTATGTCTTGTGTCTTGTCTGCTGATTTAAATATCACAGCAACATGCTCTTTATCTGTTTTCAATCCATGAAAAGACAGAAGTTCAGCATCTATACTGCTTGTTACCCCTACTTTGAAATCTATTCTGGCACGCACTTCCGCCATAGCTATACTCACTTGAAAATTCGATGTATTTAACGACGCTACATTATATGTCTAGGCAATATTTTGTAGCTAACTATCTAATGATAGACACTATGAGGCTGTTAACAATTTTTTTCAAGGTCGACCTTGTACAAATTGTTATAATATAACAATTATTTTTCAAGTAAGAAAAAACCCCACATTGGGATGACCAACATGGGGTTATAAATTAAACAGTTGCGGCTAAAACTACACTTTTTTACAGAACGCTCAACTTACTTGAGTTTGCTTCCAGATGACAAGTTGCACCCAAGCATTCTCTAATTCGGTTAGCTCTTCTTGCGTAAGCGTAGAAATGCTCGACTTAGCACTGTATCTCTCTGCCCATTTATCTGACTGGACATGAGTATGGAACTCTTTCTTTAAATTTGAGATTACGTTATCCACAGATACATCCTTATATAGCAGTGCTTAGCCTTTATAATCGGTTAATGTTACAAAATACAGGTCAGTTGGTAAACAGTAATACACAATTTTTATGAGCTCTTCCTAACACTTTTTACTGATAAATATATAAATAAGAGAAGTAATAGGCTCGGTAGCAACCAAAGTAATAGATTTGAAGCCGTCATTGCCGGTTTATAAAGTACAAACTCACCAAATCTTTCCGTCATATATTGAGTAATTTCACTATTACTCTTCCCTGCTTTCACCATATTGAACACAACAAGACGTAAGTCTTTTGCTATTGGTGAGTTGGATTCAATCAGATTTTGGTTTTGACATTGTGGGCAGCGTAACGTTTTCGCCAAGCTGATAGCACGTTGCTGTTGTTCTGGATTATCAAACTCAAACAGTTCAACTTGAATACTCGTCTCTGTATTACTGGCAGTAAACAGATCTTCAGCTATGGTTGAAAGGCTAATCACTAAAAGCGCTGACAGCATAAACAAGGTTTGTATTAGAGACTTCATCATCCATTCACACCATCAAAATACATCGCAAGCTCATCTTTCCATACCATTTCATTAATCACGCCCAATAGCTTTTTAATGATCTGGCCATTGGCATCAACCAAATACGTTTCAGGTGTGCCGATTACGCCCAACTCTAATGCTAACTTGCCTTGAGGGTCACTGATCACGGTTGAGTACGGGTTGCCATCGTTCGATAACACGTTAATCGCAGCCCCAGAGTTATCTCGATAATTAAGCCCAACGATGGGAATGCCTTTATCGTGAAGTTGAAGCAAAAATGAATGTTCGGTTTTACATATCCCGCACCAAGATGCCCATACATTAACCAGTTGATAAGGGTGCTGCGTGACATCAGTAAGCGTAATTTTCTGCTGACCATTGACGCCTTCACTATTCACTAACGCAGTCGATGTAAATTCTGGAAATGCCCTTTGTTGTTCAGACACAATGGTCGACTGCTGCTTATTATCAAGCGCAAAGACAAATCCCAGCACCACAATCAATGCTAAGGCAATTAGAGTAATTAGCTTGTTACGAACGCTGGTATGCATACTGTGACGCCTTAACGGTTTTCTTTTTACGATGAGTCAATGAGAGCAAAGCGCCGATAATGGAGAACAGCCCACCAAACCAGATCCAGCGCGCATACGCCTTATACTGAACACGAAATGCGTAAGCGGTGGAATCGACTTTCTCGCCCATGGTGATATAAACATCGCCATGCCAGAACCACTTCATTGCAGGCTCACTCATGTTCATAACACGAACTTGGTAGTGTCTTCTTTCTGGCGCGATGGAAAAGCTTTGCTCGCTAGCATCTAATTCGAGTATCGCTTTTTCTGCAGTAAAGTTGGAGGCGACATAGAGCTCGGTATCACGATGAGAGAGCGTCCAGCCCATAAACTCAACCTCTTCACCTGGGCTCAATTTGTAACTTCGCTCAAATGAATGGTAACTGTTCATCGCGGCACCTATCGCTAATACTGCGACACCCACATGCGCCAACGTCATCACCCATACTTTGCGTTGAAACTTAGAGTTGCGCGTTACCGCTAAGCCGTAAACATGAGTCAGGGCTACCCAAAACGCAAGTGACCATGTCATTAGCACCATCACTTGGATCGCTTCAACTTGCAAAACATAAGTTACAAAGCCAAGACAGAGAGACAATAAGGCAATAATTCCAATCACACCTTTCGACGCTTGAGGTTTGATACTGAGCAATGGCGCTAACCCTATCACTCCCATCGCAAGCAGAGCCAATGGCGCAATAAGAAGATTAAAGTAAGGTGCGCCCACAGAGATATTTCCAAGGCCAAGTAATTCAAAAACCATTGGGTAGAAGGTACCAAACACCACCACCGCCGTACCCAGTACAAATATAAGTACCGCCACTAAACTCAAAAAACTTTTACTCGCAAAGCTAGTGATTGGATTCGACTCGAAAGATTCACCACGAACAATAAGAAGAGAAAACGAACTCACTAACACCAAAACCAGTATCAGCAACAGCGCGATACCTTTGGTTGGGTCAACAGCAAAAGCGTGTACCGATGTGAGTACACCAGAACGAACAATAAAGGTGCCTAAGATACTCAAACAAAACGTAATGAAAGCGAGACTGAGAGACCATTTCAGTAGCTGTTGTTTTCCCTTTGCAACGCCTAGGCTGTGGAGCAAAGCGGTCGAAGTTAGCCACGGCAACAAGCTGGCATTTTCAACCGGGTCCCAGAACCACCAACCACCCCACCCTAACTCGTAGTATGCCCACCAAGAACCAAGAATGATCCCTGCGGTTAAAAAGATCCAAGCGACCAAACAACAACTGCGACAATGAGCGACCCAATCGAACTCAATCGGATCCACCAGCAAAGCGGCCACAGCAAATGCCAAGACCACAGAGAAACCAACATAACCCAAATACAACAGAGGCGGATGGAATATCAAACCAACGTCTTGCAGCATTGGGTTAAGGTCACGCCCTTCAAGTGGCAAGGTCGAATTCAGTTCAAATGGGTTTGATGCGAACAAGGTGAACCAAGCAAATATCGCGAGCAGTAGGTTCATGACCCACAACACACGACTTTGGTATTCATCCGAATAGTGTTTTTGTAAGGCGATAACGCCAGACCAGACGCTGATCGTCAGTACCCAAAATAACAAGGAACCTTCATGACCTGCCCATACGGCTGCGAGCTTAAAAAATGAGGGTAATTGAGTATTTGAATGATCAGCGACGTATAAGATAGAGAAGTCATCACTGACAAAGGCATAGCCAAGCAATGCGACAGAAGTGAGAGAAAACAGCGCACTTAAAAGAGAGAAACTGCGGATTAAACCTAGATTTTGCGTCCGTTTATTTAGCATTTGGTAAAACGAATGCACACCAATAACGCTGCTGAGTACAGCAACAAAAACCAAACTAAACAGCCCCAAAGAACCGACCATATCACCTCAATAAGGCTCTACCTGAGCAGAGCCGATCTAAACACGCATCTCATGTTTATTAAGAACATGTTCATTAATAAGCAGATATTTAGTATCCAACATCTGCTCACTAATAAACTTGAGCGAAATTAAGCTATCGTTAACTGCCCTGCATAAAGGACAAAAGTTCGCAGCATTAATACGCCCATTAGGCTTAGTGAAGTCACCGAGAAAATATACACCGAGCTATGGCGGATTGAGGTTGGTGTAACGGCATTCAGCAACAACGGTAGAACCATGCCAACACCGATTACGCCATACCAGAACCAACTCGCCCAGAAACCACTGCCGATTGCGTTCCATACGGCTTGCTCACTTTGGCCACCAGCGAAGATAAGCCCAGTAAAGAAAGTAATCAGAACAAACAACTCAAACATCACGACCGGACGTTCGAACCCGTGGATCCAAGAAATACTCGCACTATGCGGAGACTCCTTAAAGACCAACACACCAAATAAAATACACGCCGCCGCTCCCGAGGATAAACTCGAGAATAAGAACAATATCGGCAACACTGGGTTATTCAGCATTGGGAAGGTATTTAGCGCAGAGAGTAAGAAGCCAGTGTAAGCCGCAAGTAATAGCGCAAGCACAGCTAAGAATATTTCAAAAACATTCTCAAAAGATTCTAATTTGCCAATCCAGTTACTGACAAAATCGAGTCGCCCTTTTAACCATGCTTGATCACTCAAGAATACGGCAATCTGATTTCGGAATATAATGCCGATCCAAACAAATAGGATCACCATATACACTTGGAATAAGATCACACCCATCGACATCACTGACGTCGGATTATAAAAGATCATGATCTTCCAAAATGATAGTGGTTTCGTCAGGTGGAAAACCAAGATCAATAAACCTGAGATGATCCCGAATGGTGCTAGAAAAGCCGTTGCCTTTAATACACCATTATTCGCTGGATCGTCCTCAATCACCTTTCTCTTAAGGTAAATCGAGATCATCACTGCACCCGCTGACATACCCGCCAAAAACAGATAGATAGCAATGATCCAGTCCCAAACCACGGTACCTGATTGAAACGCTGTATCCCATGCACTCATAATCAAATCTCCCCTTTTTGGTGTGGCACTTTATAGAGTTTTGGCTGAGTACCTAGATAAGCCTTATCTCTGTAAACCACTTCAGATTTAAGTACCTGGTTTATCTCGCTCTTAGGGTCATTTAAGTCGCCAAATATCAGCGCATTGGTAGGGCAAGATTCAACACAAGCAGGTAATTTACCTTGCGCAAGATTGGTATCGCGGCAGAAGTTACATTTGTCGGCCGACTTATTCTTAGGATGGAAGAAGCGCACTTGATATGGACAAGCTAGCAGGCAATAACCACAGCCGACACACTTCTCTTTATGTACATCAACAATTCCTGTCTTCTCATCTTTATAGGCGGCGCCTGTTGGGCAAACCATCACACAAGGTGCATTATCACAATGTTGACAAGAGTTACGAGTGAAACGGTAATCAACATTTGGATATTCACCTTGAGGTTCGCTCTTTATGATTTCTAAGCGCGATACGCCTTCAGGCACTTTGTTTACTTCACGACACGCCTCAGTACAAGCAGTACAGCCAATACAAGCGGTTTCGTCATGAACCATTCCGTAACGCTTGGTGCCATCTTCCTGAACATTAGCCAGCGTTTTGCGGCTTGTAACCGCTGCAGTACCTGCAACACCAGTTGTGAAAATAACGGCACCCGCGCCAGCTAAAAAGTTTCTTCTTGAGCAGCTCATAGATTACTCCCCTTCTTTCTTCTGGTTGAAGTCTGAATGGCAATCCACACACAGCTTGATGGTTTGCTTTTTATCTAAGCCAAGCACCTTCGCTTCACTCGCATGCACATCGTGACAGTTTGAACACGTTAAATTTTGTGCGTGAACGTCGTGGGTCCAGCTCGCTTCGCGCAGCTCATCAGGCTTGTGACAATCTATACATTGGCTATTGGCATCTAAAATTAAGCTAGGGTCTAGGTAAACTTTGTCGGTACCTGGTTGTGATTGAGCCTCACGATACTTCACCACTTTAGGCGCGCCTTCGCGGTGGTCGGGGCTAATAGAACTATGACAGTCGGTACAATTTACTTCACGGCCAAGCAAAGCGTGTGCACTTTCACCATGTGAACCCAATACCGTTTCTTTTGAATCTTTATGGCACTGAACACACTTGTAGTCTTTGTCACGGATTAATTCGACTTCATGTCTTGTTGATTCTCCTACTGGCGTAACAGCAGGCTCTGCAACAGCATGAATGGAATAACCATAGAGGCAGAATGCTAGAAGGGATTTAAGCATTATGACTATGGCCAATTTAATATTGCCCATTTTATCCTTTCCTTATACCGGCATTATTTAACTCTCAACTAAATAATATTCCGGTTAAACAAAAGTACCCTTAAACGATATTATTACCGCTTAAATGATATCAATTCTTATTTTGGATAAGCCACAACGCTTTCTATATTTAGAATATACCCCTAATTAGGTAAAGCGAAATATACAAAGGGTAATATGTGAACACAATCACCCTATTTATAGTGAGGGCATGTCGGGTAATTATTTGTTATATATGATAATAATTCTCAATAAGACCAGTCTAACTTGACGTCCACATACCCCTTTAGGGCTATATAAACTTCAACGTGATTGAAGTCACTGTCATTAATTGATCTAAAACAAGCAAACATCCGACACGTAACAAAATGTGTTTATTTATGAATTAATATAAACAGCAATTCTCCAGTTCTTAATTTGAATAGCAAACTCACAACGCTTGGTATAAAAATCAGTATATTGGAGATATCACTGTGAAAAAGCATTGGATACGTAATTCCGTCACAGCATTATTAATGGTTAGCGCATCACTAGTAAGCGCGACCAGTTTTGCTGCGTCTGAACAAAAAGAAATTGGTGATCCTCGTAACGACCAGTTCGAGCAAAACCACCCAGATCAATACCATTCATGGAGACAAACGTCAGAGAGCGAAGCCATTGAAGACGCACTAAAAGAAGATCCAAACATGGTTATTCTATGGGCGGGCTACGGTTTCGCGAAAGACTACAACAAAGCCCGCGGCCACTTTTATGCGGTTGATGATGTAAGACAAACCCTGCGTACTGGCGGACCAACCGACGAAAATTCAGGCCCAATGCCAATGGCGTGCTGGAGCTGTAAAAGCCCAGACGTAGCACGCGTTATTGAAGAGCGTGGTGAAGACGGCTACTTTGAAGGTAAATGGGCTCGTCTTGGCAGCGAGATAGTCAATCCAATTGGTTGTGCCGACTGTCACGATACTCAAAGTGAAGGCTTTAAAAATGGCGAACCTGCACTAAAGATCACTCGTCCTTATGTTGAACGTGCGTTCGATGCGATTGGGAAGAACTTCGAAGAGCAAGGTCGCTTTGATCAGCAAGCCTCTGTGTGTGCTCAGTGTCACGTGGAATACTACTTCACGGGTCCAACAAAAGGTGTGAAATTCCCTTGGGATAAAGGGACGCGTGTTGAACAGATGGAAGAGTACTACGATCAGATTGGCTTTAAAGATTGGACGCACAAAGTATCTAAAGCGCCAATGCTGAAAGCACAGCACCCAGGCTTCGAAACATGGCGCGAAGGCATCCACGGTAAGAACAAAGTCGTTTGTGCTGACTGTCATATGCCGAAAGTGACCAAAAAAGACGGTACCGTTTACACCGACCATAAAGTAGGTAACCCATTCGACCGCTTCGAAGATACGTGTGCAAACTGTCACACTCAATCTAAAGAAACCATGCGTAACATCGTTTCAAGCCGTAAAGCGCAAGTGCTAAACATGAAGCTGACCGCTGAGAAACAAATCGTTGCCGCTCACTTTGAAGCAGGCGCGGCATGGGAGGCTGGTGCAACCGAGCAGGAGATGGAACCTATCCTACTGGATATCCGTCACGCTCAATGGCGTTGGGACTACGCTATTGCGTCTCATGGCGTTCATATGCACGCTCCTGAAATCGCTCTAGAAGTGCTAGGTACTGCCGTTGACCGCGCAGCCGATGCTCGTACGAAGATTATTCGTCTACTAGCGAAGAAAGGCATCACTGATCCAATCGAGATTCCAGACATCTCGACCAAAGAAGCGGCTCAAAAAGCGCTTGGAATGGACATGGATAAGATGAACGCTGAGAAACAACACTTCTTAGACACGGTTGTTCCTAAATGGGAAGAGCAAGCTGAAAAGCGTGAAGCCAACTACGAATACTAGTTTCTTCAATTAGACCATTAGGTAAAAACCAGTCACACTATTATTGTGTGGCTGGTTTTTTAGGTTTGGGGCAATACACATCAATATCTCCTCCCCAATCCACTCGCCAATTCAAGGAATATACAATGAAAACCTTACTTTCACTTTCAGCATTATGTATCGCACTACTCAGTTCAGGCGTTCAAGCTTCTGAGCGCGCTGAGACAGGGTGGGAATTAATAGAGAAAGGCGCATTAGTGGTTGATGTCAGAACACTAGCAGAGTTCGAACAAGGGCATCTAGACAACGCCATCAACTACCCTCTTTCTGAAGTGGCTACTCACTTCGCTAAGATAGATAAAGACCAGCCGATCGTTTTGTATTGCCGCAGTGGTAATCGCTCAGGACAAGCCTATCAATTCTTGCAAGCTCAAGGGTTTACCCAAATCCATAACGCAGGTGGGTTGATCGAAATTCAGGAAAGTAAATAACTAAAAACAAACGATTAACAACTAGCGATTATGCCAAGCTTAACGGATCATCTGTTTGGCTTGGTTGATCGAATGAATAATCGAAACGCGATCAATCCCCTTTTGATTGGAATCGAGGATTTGAGTCCACGCATCAATCGCTTGTTGATAGCGCATGCTAATGAAGTGATCGGTCGCAATCAGCATCAAGGCCGTACGATCATTAGGATCAAGCTGCATTGAGTGAGCCAATAACGCATTCACATCATCGCTCATCGCTTGTGAACTAAGATAGTAAAGTGCCGTTGCTTTGGCTGCATAGAGCCCGGAAGGTGCTTGAGGGTCTAATCGAATCGCGTAGTCGTAGCAGGTGAACGCTGCATCAAATTCCCCTTTCTGCATATACACACCACCAAGCTTAAACCACAAATCGGATTGATTCGGATCTTGCTTGAGGCTTTGCTGCAGCTCATCTTGGAAATCTGTTGCCGTGTAACTACTGCTATCATCTAAAGGAAGTTGAGGTACCTCTTGTTTCAGTTGAGACCAAACAAACACGCTCAAAGCGACCGCAGTAATCGAAATCACTACATTGCTTTTTAGATGACCGCTGTTTTTGTTCGCCGCAATGACGACCACAATCAAAAACAGGCTCATTAGTACCAACGCAACCAACAACCAGATGTCCATTTCACACTCCTTTCTATTCACTCCCTACTCTATCGTTTTCATCTCTCCTCTATATTGATCAAGGTTTAGCTATCGAGATTTTAGCGATCACAGCTCTGCTATAAAGTCACACCAAGCTTCACAAATAACAGGCAATAAAAAACCGAGCACTTAGGCTCGGTTTTTTCAATGGTAAGCTTAATTACTTAGCGTAATTGAGATTACTCAGTGTCTTGCTCGCTATCACTTTCAGAGTCAGAAGCATCTGATGCTTGCTCTTCACTTGATTCAGCAACTTCAGCGTTGATAGTTTCAGCACCAGCTTCTTCAGCTTCGCCTTCTACAATCTCAGCTTCTTCTACTTCGTCGATACGTTGTAGACCTACAACATTCTCGTCTTCAGCAGTACGAATCAGTGTTACACCTTGAGTGTTACGACCAACTTGGCTCACTTCCGCAACGCGAGTACGTACTAGCGTACCTGCGTCGGTGATCATCATCATTTCGTCGCCTTCTTCAACTTGAACAGCGCCAACAACTGGGCCATTACGTTCAGAGACTTTGATAGAAACCACACCTTGCGTTGCACGGCCTTTCGTTGGGTATTCAGCTAGTTCAGTACGCTTACCGTAACCGTTTTGAGTCACAGTTAGGATATCGCCTTCGTTAGAAGGAACAATCAACGATACTACTTGATCGTCTTCTGGAAGCTTCATACCACGAACACCAGAGGCAGTACGGCCCATTGCACGTACTTTGTCCTCGTTAAAGCGAACAACTTTGCCCGATTTAGAGAACAGCATGATGTCGCTATCACCGTTAGTGATGTCAACGCCAATCAGTGAATCATCGTCACGTAGGTTAACTGCAATTAGGCCGTTAGCACGTACGTTTGCGAACTGATCCAGTGATGTCTTCTTAACAGTACCGTCACCCGTTGCCATGAAGATGAATTTCTCGTTAGAGAACTCAGAAACAGGCAGGATAGCCGTGATACGCTCACCTTCTTCTAGAGGAAGAATGTTAACGATAGGCTTACCACGAGCAGTACGACTTGCTAATGGCAGTTGGTAAACTTTCAGACGGTATGTCTTACCACGAGTAGAGAAACATAGGATGTTATCGTGAGTATTAGCAACAAGCAGACGCTCAATGTAATCCTCATCTTTCATCTTAGTTGCACTCTTACCTTTACCACCACGACGCTGAGCTTCGTAGTCGCTTAGGATTTGGTACTTAACGTAACCTGCGTTAGAAAGCGTTACTACAACGTCTTCTTGAGCAATCAGCTCTTCCATGTCGATGTCATGAACTGCCGCTGTGATTTCTGTACGACGCTCGTCGCCATAGATTTCACGTACTGCTTCAAGTTCTTCACGGATAACTTCCATCAAACGCTCAGTGCTTGCAAGAATGTGCATTAGCTCAGCGATTTCTTCTAGAAGGGCTTTGTACTCGTCTAGAATCTTCTCGTGCTCTAGGCCAGTTAGGCGGTGAAGACGAAGTTCTAGAATAGCTTGTGCTTGTGTTTCCGTTAGGAAGTATTGACCATCGCGGATGCCGTATTGGTCTTCCAACCAATCAGGACGAGCCGCATCAGTACCTGCACGCTCAAGCATTGAAGCAACGTTACCAAGATCCCAACCACGAGACACTAAACCAACTTTAGCTTCTGCTGGTGTTGGCGCGCTCTTGATCAGTTCAATGATTTCATCAATGTTAGCAAGTGCTAGAGACAATGCTTCAAGGATGTGTGCACGGTCGCGTGCTTTCTTCAATTCGAAGATAGTACGACGAGTCACAACTTCGCGACGGTGGTCTACGAAGCACTTAAGCATGTCTTTGATGTTGAACAACTGTGGTTGACCGTTATTCAACGCAACCATGTTGATACCGAAAGTCGTTTGCAGTTGAGTTTGAGCGTATAGGTTGTTAAGAACCACTTCGCCTACTGCATCACGCTTACATTCAATAACAATACGCATACCGTCTTTATCAGACTCGTCACGCAGTGCACTGATGCCTTCTACTTTCTTATCTTTAACCAGTTCAGCAATCTTCTCGATCAAACGAGCTTTGTTTACTTGGTAAGGGATCTCAGTAACGATAATGGTTTCTTTACCATTCTTCTCTACTTCGATATCCGCTTTTGAACGCATGTAAACCTTACCGCGGCCAGTCTTGTAAGCATCTACGATGCCTTTACGACCACTGATAAGTGCTGCTGTTGGGAAGTCAGGACCAGGGATATAGTCCATTAGCTCATCAATAGTGATATCTTCATTATTGATAAATGCTAAACAGCCATCAACAACTTCACCAAGGTTATGTGGTGGGATGTTGGTAGCCATACCTACTGCGATACCAGAAGCACCGTTTACCAATAGGTTAGGAATTTTTGTAGGAAGTACTGCTGGAATTTGTTCTGTACCATCGTAGTTCGGTACGTAATCCACAGTTTCCTTATCAAGGTCAGCCAGGAGCTCGTGAGCAATTTTCGCCATACGAACTTCGGTATAACGCATTGCAGCCGCGGAGTCGCCATCGATAGAACCAAAGTTACCTTGGCCATCAACTAGCATGTAACGCAGTGAGAACGGTTGCGCCATACGAACAATAGTATCGTATACAGCACTATCACCATGTGGGTGGTATTTACCGATTACATCACCTACTACACGAGCAGACTTTTTATATGGTTTGTTCCAATCATTACCTAGTACATTCATCGCGAACAAAACGCGGCGGTGTACAGGTTTTAGGCCATCACGCACATCTGGAAGGGCACGACCAACGATGACGGACATCGCGTAGTCTAGGTATGAACCTCTAAGCTCATCTTCAATATTTACGGGCGTGATCTCTTTCGCTAGATCGCTCATAGAGCCATTTTCCCTCTATAGTCAGATCGTATTTTTGAATACGTATAAGACCGAAAAATATAACACAAATTTACCTACGGAGGCATCACTTTCCCTCTCCTTTTACCATCTTGTGACCCTTGTAGCCAATCAATTGATGAGAAATTGCACCTCCGCATCATATCTTGCTGAAACATGGTCACTTTACATCCAATAAACTAGCAAAATTGTAGATCTTCTGGTCAGCGCGAAAAGGCAAGTTATAATGCCTGCAATTTCATGGATGCATTATTTAACTTGGAAATGCCGATTATGACTAAATCACAGAACGTAGACCCAGCAGAAATCAAGAAATTCGAAGACATGGCGTCACGCTGGTGGGATCTAGAAGGCGAATTTAAGCCACTACATCAAATCAACCCACTGCGACTAAATTACGTATTAGAGAAGACTGAAGGCCTATTTGGTAAGAAAGTCCTCGATGTTGGCTGCGGCGGCGGTATTCTTGCAGAAAGCATGGCGGTTGAAGGTGCGATAGTGACAGGCCTAGACATGGGTAAAGAACCGCTAGAAGTCGCGCGCCTTCACGCATTAGAAACGGGCACCAAGCTCGATTACATCCAGAGCACTATCGAAGACCACGCAGAACAGAACCCACAGACGTACGATGTGGTAACGTGCATGGAAATGCTTGAACACGTTCCTGACCCACAATCTGTTATCACTGCCTGTTCGAAATTGGTGAAACCGGGCGGCCACGTGTTCTTTTCTACATTAAACCGTAACTTCAAATCTTACCTGTTCGCTATTGTTGGTGCAGAAAAGCTACTTAAGATTGTTCCTGAGGGCACTCATGAGCACGAGAAGTTCATTCGCCCTGCAGAACTTATCAAGATGGTCGATAACACTCCGCTGCAAGAACTAGGGATTACAGGGCTGCACTACAATCCTCTTACGGACACTTATCGTTTAGGCACAAATGTAGACGTAAACTACATCGTCCACACGCAAAACTTTGGCTAAAAAATATCGGTAGCCCTACCGTAAAACCTTTTGTAAAAAAGACGAATGAAAAGAGTTGCAATTACCATAACTTTGCGACTTTTTTCAGTCTAAATTTCGTGCGCTAGCTTCCATTTTGACCACCTCGATTTAAATTTAATCGCCTAAAATCAATCGCCCATTTTGGCCAAAGATCAAGGAATTTTTTTTTATGGGCGTGCAAAAATAAAGCATCATTAAAAGCCGACTTTTATACAATCAAGTCACATATAACCTCATCAGTTAGTGGTCACTTACAGTTTTTTTTCAATCCACCACTTATCCACAAGCAACCCCATTTCTTTACCTTGAAAAATATCAGTTGTAGCACTATCTTGTAACCCAACAAACAAATGACCCCTATATGTTGTGTTTGAACTACAATGTATGGGTAGACCAAGATCACAAAGCCGAAACGTAATTTACAAAAATTACACAGAAATACACAAAAACACGGCCTTGTTCAGTTTTGTTAGGGAAATTAAGCAGAATGAACCAACAACTTACTGTTACCAAGCGTAACGGGCGCAAAGAAACGATCGATCTAGAGAAGATCCATCGCGTGATTACATGGGCAGCTGAAGGCTTGCACAATGTTTCTGTATCACAAGTAGAATTGAAAGCTCACATTCAGTTTTACGATGGCATCACCACTACTGACATTCATGAAACTATCATCAAGTCAGCAGCGGATTTAATCTCTGAAGAGACTCCTGATTACCAATATCTAGCAGCACGTCTGTCTGTATTCCACCTACGTAAAAAAGCGTACGGCGAATACGAGCCGCCTGCACTGTATGACCACGTTGCAAAACTGGTTGATATGGGTAAATACGATAGCCACCTTATGGAAGACTACACGAAAGCTGAATTCGAAGAGCTTGACGAGTACATCGACCACAAACGTGACTTAGACTTCTCTTACGCAGCGGTTAAGCAGCTCGAAGGTAAATACTTCGTGCAAAACCGTGTAACGAAAGAAATCTACGAGAGTGCTCAGTTCCTTTACATTTTAGTTGCTGCGTGTCTATTCGCTAAATACCCGAAATCGACTCGTCTTGACTACATCAAACGTTTTTACGACGCATCGTCTACGTTTAAGATTTCTCTACCTACACCGATCATGTCTGGTGTACGTACGCCTACTCGTCAATTCAGTTCTTGTGTACTGATCGAGTGTGGTGACAGCCTTGATTCAATCAACGCGACAGCAAGCTCAATTGTTCGTTACGTATCTCAGCGTGCTGGTATTGGTATCAACGCAGGTCGCATCCGTGCGCTTGGTTCTGAAATCCGTAATGGTGAAGCGTTCCACACGGGCTGTATCCCTTTCTACAAATACTTCCAAACAGCAGTAAAATGTTGTTCTCAAGGTGGTGTTCGTGGCGGTGCAGCAACGGTATTCTACCCACTATGGCACGGTGAAGTTCAGTCTCTATTAGTACTGAAAAACAACCGCGGCGTTGAAGAGAACCGAGTTCGTCACATGGATTACGGCGTACAGCTGAACAAGCTTATGTACTCTCGCCTAGTTCAGGGTGGCAACATCAGCCTGTTCTCACCTTCAGACGTACCTGGCCTTTACGATGCGTTCTTCGAAAACCAAGACCGTTTTGAAGAGCTATACGTTAAGTACGAAAACGATCCTTCAGTGAAGCGTGAAACGGTTAAAGCCGTTGAGCTTTTCTCTCTGCTAATGCAAGAGCGTGCTTCTACTGGTCGTATCTACATTCAGAACGTTGACCACTGTAATACACACAGCCCGTTTGATTCTGAAGTAGCACCTGTTCGTCAATCGAACCTATGTCTAGAAATCGCGCTTCCTACTAAGCCACTTTCTAACGTAGAAGATGACGAAGGCGAAATTGCACTATGTACGCTTTCAGCATTCAACCTTGGCGCAATCAATGAACTGGACGACCTAGCAGAGCTTTCTGAGCTGGTTGTTCGTGCTCTAGATGCACTGCTTGATTACCAAGACTACCCGCTTCCAGCTGCATACAAGTCGACAATGAACCGTCGTACTTTAGGTGTAGGTGTAATCAACTACGCATACTACCTAGCGAAGAATGGTGTTAAGTACTCTGATGGCAGCGCGAATGGCCTGACTCACCGTACTTTTGAAGCAATTCAATACCACTTGCTAAAAGCATCTGTTGAACTAGCGAAAGAGCAAGGCCGTTGCCCATCTTTCCACGAGACCAACTACGCGAAAGGCCTACTGCCAATCGATACTTACAAAAAAGATATCGACTTAGTATGTGAAGAGCCACTGCACTACGATTGGGATTCTCTACGTGAAGAGATCATGGAGCACGGTCTGCGTAACTCTACGCTAACAGCGCTTATGCCTTCTGAGACATCGTCTCAAATCTCGAACGCGACTAACGGTATCGAGCCACCACGTGGTTACGTATCAGTGAAAGCATCGAAAGACGGCATCCTTAAGCAAGTGGTTCCAGATTTCCTAAATCTTAAAGAGAACTACGAGCTACTTTGGAACATTGGTTCTAACGACGGTTACCTACACCTAGTGGGTATCATGCAAAAATTCGTTGACCAAGCTATCTCTGCAAACACTAACTATGACCCAAGTGTTTACGACAGCGGTAAAGTACCAATGAAGAAGCTGCTTCAAGACCTACTAACAGCGTACAAGTACGGTGTTAAGACGCTTTACTACCATAACACTCGTGATGGTGCTAAAGACGACCAAGGCGATGCAGTTCAAGTGCCGGAAGAAGATTGTGAAGGCGGCGGTTGTAAGATCTAAACCGCAATAAACATTAAGACCCCAGAGAAGAGTTATCTTCTCTGGGTTTAAAGCATTAACAGGGTCCGTTTTATTACGGGTCTTTAAAGGATTTGAGGCATTTATGGCTTACAGTACTTTTTCTCAGCAAAAAAATGACCAACTAAAAGAACCAATGTTCTTGGGTCAGTCGGTAAACGTTGCACGTTACGACCAACAAAAATTCGAAATCTTCGAAAAGCTTATCGAGAAGCAGCTTTCTTTCTTCTGGCGTCCAGAAGAAGTAGACGTGTCTAGCGACCGTATCGACTACAACAAGCTTCCTGAGCATGAAAAGCACATCTTCATCTCTAACTTGAAGTACCAAACGCTTCTAGATTCAATCCAAGGCCGCAGCCCTAACGTTGCCCTACTTCCATTGGTATCTCTACCAGAAGTTGAAACTTGGATTGAAACTTGGTCTTTCTCTGAAACGATTCACTCTCGTTCTTACACGCACATCATCCGTAACATCGTGAATGATCCAGGCGTAGTATTCGACGACATCGTTGAAAATGAAGAGATTCTGAAGCGTGCTAAAGACATCGCTTTCTACTACGACGACCTAATCAAGCTAACGGCTGACTACCACCGCTACGGTGAAGGCAACCACAGCATCAACGGCGAAGACGTCAAGATTTCACTTCACGACCTGAAGAAGAAACTTTACCTATGTCTAATGTCTGTAAACGCACTAGAAGCGATTCGTTTCTACGTAAGTTTCGCATGTTCATTTGCATTCGCTGAGCGTGAGCTAATGGAAGGTAACGCGAAGATCATCAAGCTAATCGCTCGTGATGAAGCCCTTCACCTTACTGGTACACAGCACATGATCAACTTGCTACGCAATGGTCAAGATGATTTTGAATTCATGCAGATCGCTGAAGAGTGTAAGCAAGAGTGTTTCGACCTATTCAAAGAAGCGGCTGAGCAAGAGAAAGAGTGGGCAGAATACCTATTCAAAGATGGCTCTATGATTGGTCTGAACAAAGACATTCTTTGCCAATACGTTGAGTACATTACCAACATCCGTATGCAGGCTGTTGGCCTAGGTACGGCTTACCCAGCAGCAACGTCGAACCCAATTCCATGGATCAACGCTTGGTTGTCTTCAGATAACGTTCAAGTTGCTCCACAAGAAGCAGAAATCAGTTCTTACCTAGTTGGCCAAATCGACAACGAAGTAAAAGCTGACGACTTTGAAGGATTTGAGCTGTAATGCCAACAATCAAAATCAACAAACTGACTTCAATTGAATCTAACCCTTCAAACACTCTGTTGGAAACAATGGAACAAGCTGGGTTAGAGCCAGAATACAACTGCCGAGATGGTCACTGTGGCGCTTGCCGCTGCACGTTGGATTCTGGTGAGATCGAGTACGTTGGTTTTGCTATGGCTTACACGCAAGGTAATGAGATATTGCCTTGTATCTGTAAAGCAAAGACTGAGCTATCGCTGAGTAACGTTATTCATAGAAACAAGCAAAAACGCGCATAAGCCAGCTGGCTTTAGGTCACTTTGTTCGAATATCGTCAATAAGAATCAAAAAAGGGTCCGCTTCCTTTAGGAATGCGGACCCTTTTCTATTTATGTCTTTAGGTATCTAAAGCGACTCGTCTATCACTCAACCAAAGCCTTTCTGCTAACTTGCTGCCACAAAGCCAAACCAGACGTTTACTACTGAATAAGGTTCAAAGTCACAGAGCCAATATAACAAGCGCTTCGGCACTCTCCACAGCCGTTACACTTATCTTTGTCCACTGTAGGCAACTCTCCTACTTCGATGTGTATTGCACCAGCTGAACACGCCGTTTGGCATGCTGAACAGTCCATTTGCATGTAATTATTGCAGCTATCCGCAAAGCTCGGCTTGAGGTCGATATAAGGCGTGACCGTTGGATGAAGTGCGCCGGTCGGACACACTTCAGTGCATTTGTTACACATAGAACAACTGTTGTAATCCAAATTCAGCAGCGCACTGCCCTCTAGCATCTCAATAACGCTATTTGGACACGATTGTTCACACAATCCACAACCGTCGCAAAGACGCTCAAACAGCACCTCATCGACCGCTCTTGGCGGTCTTGCATGCAAGCGCTGTGATATCTCTTCATAATTCGCGGCTGCTTTAACCGGTTTAGAAAGTCGAGTTAAGAAACTGCGTCTATTTGAATTTATTTGTTCAGACATTAGTCGATATATAACTTTTTAGTAGCAACGTTTAAATTATATTC
>NZ_JBFRTQ010000092.1:0-36738 GCF_041474195.1 Vibrio sp. 10N.222.52.C3
ATACCGCTCTTTCCAATACTTATTTGAGCCGTATAATTTCTGGCAACCCACGGCGAGATTTCGAGGATGACCACGCTCCCAGAAGGCTGCCCCTTCTCTTGGGGGAATAAGCGCAACGGCTCGCTTCATCTTAATAGCAGCGCGACACGCTCTCGTGTCGTAAGCGCCATCACCAGACACCTCAAGGATGCTTCGACGTGTTTGTTTCAGTAGGTTCGGGAGTACTTCACCATCTGTAACCGTTGATAAACTTAGCTCGGCGGCAATGATCTCATGAGTGCTTCTATCAACTGCAATATGCAGCTTTCGCCAGACTCTCCGCTTGCCATCCGTCCCGTGTTTTTTGACTTTCCATTCACCTTCGCCATAAACCTTAAGGCCAGTTGCATCAATGGCTAGGTGTTGTATCGCTCCTCTCGCTTTAGTCTTAAATGAGACCTCAACTTGCTTGGCTCTACGACTGATGCAGGTGTAATGCGGACAACTTAACGGCACATGGGCTAACCTAAATATCGAGTCGATAAATCCTTGCAGCGCTCTCAGTGGCATAGAAAAAACTCGTTTCACCATGAGTGCTGTCGTAATAGCTAAATCACTGAACCGACGTGGCCTCCCGCGCTTATTCTGTTTGCTTTGCGCCCACCCACTTATTGCTTCTTCATCGATCCAGAAGGTCAGAGAACCACGGTTAATGAGCGATTGGTTGTATTGCTTCCAGTTGGTTGTTTTGTAACAAGGTTTAGGCATAAGGCTACGAGAGAGAGTGGTGGTAGCTGATCAGATCGTAGGTTCTTGATTTAGTTCCATTGAATTACGCAACAAAGCCCAGACGATAGGCTTTGAGCTCACGATAAACAACAGCAGTGGTTGATGGTTCTGTTTTGTGAATTGCCTCCGATAAACAAAACAGAACGCCCGTTATATAGGAAAACTAATAATGAAAAAAACTATATTATCCCTATTGATTTCAGGTTCAGTAGTGTCCCCAATGGCGTTAGCAATGGCTCCAAGTACCGATCTAAATTTAATGCCGTACCCGCAAACAGTCGAGCTGAAAGCTGGGCAGGTTAAGGTTGATGGCAACTTCAAGGTTTACATCAAAGGCTTTAACTCTGACCGTGTTGAATACACGGCGAAACGCTTTATTGACCGCCTTGAGCGCCAGACTGGTGTACCTATTCTAAACTGGCAGGTTGATAGCGCCGACCAAGCGAACCTGATCATTGATATCGACGCGGCGCCAAAATCTGAAGTACAAAACATTGATTCTGTGGAGTCCTACAAAATTACGACTCAGGGCGAACAAATCACGCTGAGCTCTCCAAGCCCATACGGCACAATTCACGGCATCGAAACCCTTTTACAGCTCGTTGAAACCACAGCGACTGGCTACCACATTCCTGCTGTCACGATTGTCGATGAGCCCCGCTTTCGTTGGCGTGGAGTCTCTTACGATACCTCTCGTCACTTTATCGAATTCGATGTGCTGATTCGTCAGTTAGATGCGATGGCATCGGCGAAGATGAACGTTTTCCATTGGCACTTCTGGGACGACCAAGGTATTCGCATTCAAACCGAATCATGGCCACGTTTGTGGTCTGAAACCGCTGATGGTAACTACTACACCAAAGACCAAGTCCGTTACTTAGTGGAATACGCGCGTAATCTTGGTATTCGTGTGATTCCAGAGGTGTCTCTTCCGGGTCACTCTTCTGCGGTTGCTTATGCTTACCCGCGCCTGATGTCGGGTGGTGAAGGTCAAAGCTATGAGCAAGAGCGTGGTTGGGGCGTGTTTGAACCATTAATGGACCCATTGAATCCAGAGCTCTATGAAATGCTGGGCGACGTATTTGATGAAGTGACCGAGCTGTTCCCAGACGAGTATTTCCACATCGGTGGCGATGAGCCGAACTATGCGCAGTGGAAAAACAGCGAAAAGCACCAACAGTTCATTGAAGAGAATAATATCGATGGTGAGCGCGGCTTACAGTCTTACCTCAACGTAAAAGTTGAAAAGATGCTGGAAGAGCGTGGCAAGAAGATGACGGGTTGGGATGAGATTTGGCATAAAGATCTGCCAACTTCTATCGTGATTCAAAGCTGGCAAGGACACGACAGTATCGGTCGTGCGGCGAAAGAGGGCTACCCAGGTATTCTGTCTACGGGTTACTACCTAGACCAACCTCAGCCAACCAGTTACCACTATCGCAATGATCCAATGCCAAGTGGCATCACGGTTGACGATAAGCTGAACAGTGGTGAGAAGTTTGTGACTTACCAATGGCAAAAGCCTCGCTCTAAAGGCAGCCCACGTAAGGGAACACTGACTATCATTGAAGCGCAAGACGGTACTTTCCGCGCGTTCAGTGATTACAACGGTAAGTCTCGTGAAGAGATCTACATCCTTGATCATGTGCCGGGTAAAACCTTTGTCGGCCACTTCGATAACTTCATGTCGTATACCGAATTCAACCTGAACTTGAATCCAAATGGGTTTGCGGAAGGCAGCTATCAGTTAATTGGTAACGTGCGCTGGCCAACCACAGGCGAAGTGATTGCGAGCAGCGATGTAGAAGGCAGCGTGATCCCTGAGCCAAACGGAGGCTACCCCGCGGAGCTAACCGACAAAGAAAAAGAGCTGATTTTAGGCGGCGAGATCACCATGTGGCTAGAAAACAAAGACAGCCTCACGGTTGAAAACTACCTATGGCCACGTAGCTATGCAATTGCAGAGCGTTTCTGGTCGGATGCAGAACTGACCGACGAACGAAGCATGTATAAGCGCATGAAAGCGATGGATACATGGTCGGAAGTGTCGGTTGGGTTACGTCACCACGCCGATGCTGACATGTTGTTGAAGCGCATTGCCAAAGGCCAAGATATTCACGACCTGCGCGTGCTAGCTAAATACACCGAGCCTGCTCAATACTACGCTCGCAACTGGGAGAAGTGGAATTCTACGGAACCTAAGGGCACTTTATACAGCCAATACGAGCGCTTAAACCGCTTCGTGGATGCTTTGCCAGTAGAAAGCAGATGCAAGACTTGGTCAATGACATGGCGACAGGCAATCAACAAGTGCTTGAGCAACTTGCTGAGCATTATCAGCAAGCAAAATCGGCTGCACTAGCGGCTAAAACTGTCTTCGTTGGCAACGTATCTTCGGTAGAGACTGTGGTGGTTGCAGAGAAAACCGTTGAAGTGGCAGACTTGGCGTTAACCTTGATTGCTAAAGCACAAGCAGGCGAGAAAGTAAGAGAAGCAGACGTGAATGCCTACCAAGCGATACTGTCTGATTCGGCGAAAATCTATGATGAATCAATCATCGCGATTGTTCGCCCGACTGAGTTACTGTTAAAGCAGCTAGCTGAGTAAGTCGCGAACTGATTAACTGATAAGTCATACGCTAATAAGTGAATCAAAACCGCCCTCTGTGGGCGGTTTTTTAGTTCTGTCTTCTTTATGTGGTGCGATTTAATGCTTTTTGTTAGTAACTACTCACTATCTATATTCTTCAGCGTTAATGTGAATGTCATGCCTTGGTCTGGGTTGTTCTTTGCTATCAAGGTGCCTTGCATATCCCGTACATTGTTGGCTGTAATAGCCAACCCGAGCCCCAAGCCTTCGCCCATCTTTTTGTTGGTATGAAATGGTTCGAAAATGGTTTCGAGTTGATCTTCAGACACACCGCAGCCATTGTCTTGCACCTTGATGATCACGCGTTGTTGCTCGGTATGAGCGCTGATCACAATGGTTGCTGGTTTCTGATTCTGCGTGGCATCGACAGCGTTTCTAAGCAGGTTACCAAGCACTTGACGAAGTCGCGCCTCTTCTCCCATTACCATCGAAATATTGGAAGCGACACGCACGCGAATATCGACGTTTTCCAGTTCGGCTTGATGAATTCGCAGGGTTTCTTGCAGTGCGTCTGTCAGTGAAACTGGGTAAGGCTTTTCAAGTCTTTGGAAGGCGAACGACTTCAATTGGCTGGTCATGTTAGCCATTCTGTCGATCAGGCTCATGACTAAGTCCATGTTCGCTTTCAACATCTTAGTCTCGCCTCTTTCCATCAGCAACTGGTTACTTGAAAGTAGCGTTTTTAGGCCAGTAAGCGGCTGATTGAGTTCATGAGTAATCGCACTCGACATCCGCCCTAGTGCAGCCAGTTTGCTAGATTCGACAAGTTCTTGCTGCGCATCTTTTAGATCTTGAGTTCGCTCTTCGACCCGCAGTTGTAGCGTTTTATTGGCGTTTTGCACCGCAATTTCGGCTTTCTTACGTTTGCTGATATCGATTACGGTACACAGGTAGTAAGTCGTCGCATGCCAAGGAAAGGCGCTAATAGAGAATAAAACAGGGAAGTAGCTGCCATCGCTGCGTCTTGCCATGGTTTCGACGCTAGTTATCTCGGCCAGCTCTTGATGCTGCTCTAAGTTTTTGAGCAGTTGCAAGGTGGTTGAATTCGGGTTACCTGCCTCAAATAACTGCCACGCCTTGATGTTATTGATCATTGAATCAGATAGTGAAAAGTAGTTCTTCGCCATCAGGTTGATATCGTGAATGCGTCCGTGTTTATCGATCAGTATTAACCCAACATGGGTTTTATTGATCATCCCAGACAGTCGTTTCTCAGACTCTTCGATAAGCTTTTGGATTCTCAGATTGCTGAGCTTTTTCTGGCGTCTTTGGTAAAGAATAACCAACAGTAACAGAATGAAAAGACAGCCAACCGCCACACTCCAGCTGATCCAGTTCGTGGTCTGGTTGAGGCTGGTTAATGGCGTTAGGTAGGTTAAACGCCAATTCAGATCGTCTAACTTGATGGACTGAATTAGGTAATCTTTATCTTGCAATCGCCACACGCGAATATGGGTTTGGTCATACAGCTCACGTTTTGTCGCTGTGGGCTGAGAATTGAAGGTGTCATTGAACCAATCGGCACTCAACCTGTTGTCACTGGAGAGAAAGAACTGATCGCGAGGGTTCTGAAACAGTATCGCCTCACCATCGGCAAACCATTGATCGGTTAACAATGACAAATCGATTTGCACCGCGACAATGCCAACCACATCAGAGGCTCGATATACGGGTGCCGCTATGAAGTAATCGGGTGTCACGCCTTTGTTTTTTGTCACCACTGAAATCGCACCACCTTGTTGGTGGATCTTCGAAACAATTGTACTGGCGTTCTTATTGCTCAGTTTGCTTCTTTCAACACTCGATACCAACAAGTCCCCTTCGCCAGAAAGCAGATACCAGCCCTTGGTGTTGGCGGCTTTATCCAATTGAATCAGCTGCTTCTTAATGCGTTTTTCTAGGCGGGCTTCACCATCAATGAAGCGCACACTGGTTTCATCATTGGTTACTAGGTAGGGCAGATAATAGAAACGCTTAAGGGTTCGCCTTGCTTCGGCAATGTAGCCAAGGAAGCGCTGTTCGGCATAGCGTTGGGCTTGTTCAAGCTTCCACTGGCTGATGCCATTCTTGGTGGTGACCTGCACCAAACCAATCAATAAACAGGTACACAGGAATAACCAATATCGATTGTTATTCATCATTTCTGATCAAATCCCTTTAAAATTAGTGGCTTGCCTCTTTGAGCTAGTGGTTTGACAAGGTTTTATGTTTGCTTTTTAAGCGAATGGAGAGTGAGACAAATCGAAGCTAACAAACATTATTAAACTGTTAAAGGAGTGTTATTCAAAGTGGGAGCTAGCTCCTTTTCGTCTGAGGTTTTTTTACATACCGTGGACGATATTAATCAGATGTAGAGTGGCGGAACCAAACTATGCAGCGTATTGCTTTAATTGAAGATGACGCGATTGTGCGTCAAGCAACCAGCCAATGGTTGCAGCTGGCGGGCTTCGATGTCACCGCATTTGAAGTAGGACAAGATGCGTTAAACGCCGTAGAGCAGGGTGATTTTCAAACCATTATCACCGATGTTCGTTTACCTGATATTGATGGTGTTGATCTGCTAGGGCGTTTCAAAGGTCTTGTGCCAGATGTGCCTGTTATTTTGATTACTGGGCATGGTGATGTCGATATGGCGGTGAAAGCCTTACAGCAAGGTGCCTATGACTTCATTGAGAAGCCATTCGACCCAGAGCGTCTGTCTCAAACGGTATCGGAAGCGGTAGATAAACATCAAAGTGGCCAAGACAGAAACAGTCGTCAGAACTATCTGGATAACCTTAAGGGCATTGAACAGGTGCTGATCGGTCGCAGTAAAGTGATGTGTGAACTGCGCGAGCAAATCCAGAAAGTCGCTTCCATAGACACCAACGTGATCATCTATGGTGAAACGGGTTGTGGTAAAGAGCTGGTCGCCTCTTGCTTACATGAATTCAGCCAACGTAAAACCCATCCGTTTGTTCCGCTCAACTGTGGCGCAATCCCAGAAAATCTCTTTGAAAGCGAGCTGTTTGGACACGAAGCCGGAGCGTTTACTGGTGCGGCCAAACGACGCATTGGTAAGCTGGAATTTGCCGACAAAGGCACAGTGTTCCTTGATGAAATAGAGAGTATGCCGCTGTCGATGCAGGTAAAAGTGCTGCGCACCTTGCAAGATAATGTCGTCGAACGCGTGGGGGGGAATCAGCAACAACATGTTGATCTACGAGTGGTCTCTGCCTCGAAAAGCGATCTACTGAATCACCCCGACTTTCGCCAAGATCTATTCTATCGTTTGAATGTTGCCCAGCTGCATTTGCCTCCACTCAGTGAGCGTGAAGAAGATGCCTTACTTTTGTTTGAACACTTCACCCAAGAAGCCAATTCCGAAACACGTATAGCCAGTGAGGCTGATCGCTATGCACTGCTCTCGTATGCGTGGCCGGGCAATGTGCGTGAACTGCGTAATGTTGCGATTCGTTTTGCATTGGATGAAAGCTTGACCGTTGGGGATATTTTGGCGTGTCGTCCCAATTCTGTCACAGAGTCCACAACGGCGGGCATCCCTTTGGCGGTTCAAGTACAGAGCTTTGAAAGGAAAGTGATTCATGATGCCTTAGTTCGTTATAAAGGGCGTATCAATGACGTGATGCAAGATTTGGATTTACCTCGTCGAACATTGAACCAAAAGATGGTGCGTTATGGGTTAAATCGAAGTGACTATGTTGACCCTTAGAGAGCGGCTTCATCGCAGTGCTTGTTGATTTTTAATGAGCAATAAATGGCTCATTGCATATTTATCAATTTACATACATTGATCACACAACTGCAACATGGTGTGACTTGCTTCCCGATCTTCAGGTGTTAATTCCGGTAGCCGATAAGCCAAAAATGGCTTACTTAATAACAGGGGAATAAGCAAAAAACGGCTTATTTTAAATAGGTTTTAAAATAAAAGTAAATTAAAACAAATGGTTAAAAACTGGCATTGTGCTTGCTATCTAGTGATTGTTGTTAACAATAATATAACGTGAATAACCCTACATGGAGAGTAACAATGAAATACAACAAGCTGGTTAAAACTTTAGCGCTAGCAATGGCTTCTCTTGGCCTTATCAGTAATGCCTCAGCTGAAGAAGATCGCAGCTATATTTTAGCGACGGCTTCAACGGGTGGTACCTATTATCCAGTGGGTGTGGCCTTAGCGACATTGAGTAAAGTTAAGCTTGCGCCTAAGCAGCACTTTTCTTTGGCGGCTATTAGTTCTGCGGGCTCGGGTGAGAACGTAAAGTTGTTGAACGAGAACGAAGCACAGTTTGCCATTCTGCAAGGTTTGTATGGTGCGTGGGCGTGGCAAGGGCTTGGTCCATATGAGAAATCAGGTCAACAAACACAGCTTCGCTCTGTGTCTATGTTATGGCAAAACGTAGAACACTTCATTGTGCGCTCTGATTTAGCAAAAACAGGCACCGTGAGCGATTTGGAAAATCTAAACGGTAAGAAATTCTCTATCGGTAAGAAAAACTCAGGTACTGAAAACTCAGGACGCCAGATCATGCAAGGCCTGTCGGTAGATCCAGAACAATTTAAACTCGCCTTTATGGGTTACGGCGGCAGTGCCAGTGCACTACAGAATGGCACCATTGATGGCATGAACACACCTGCTGGCGTGCCGGTTGGCGCAGTAACTCAAGCGTTTGCTGCCTTGGGGGAAGACATTCAAATCCTGTCATTTACCGATGCGCAGATCAAACAAGCGAACGGCGATTACAATATCTGGACCAAGTATGAGATCCCAGCAAACACCTACCCAGGTGTTGATAAGCCGATCACCACTATCGCCCAACCTAACTTTCTAGCGGTTCGTGAAGACATCTCTGAAGAAGATGTGTACCAACTAACCAAAGCTATCTATGAAAACCTACCTTTCCTACAAGGTATCCATAAAGCAACCAAAGCAATGGCACTCGAGAAAGGGATCGCAGGTCTGCCTGTTCCTCTTCACCCAGGCGCTGCTCGTTATTATCGAGAGATGGGCATCGAGATCCCTTCTGAGTTGATCGTTAACTAGCTTATCTGTTGTCAGGTAACTATTGGTTCGTGAGCTAATGATTTGTCGCGAACTAGCTGTTTGTCATCAACTAACCCCTTCGTGACTTAATTGCTTGGTGCACGTTCGCTCAAGAATGTGTTCGTGCACCTCCTCACTTTATGGATTTTCTCTTCGTGTTTGCTGCGGAGAGCAGGAGTTTTCTATGAGCGATTCGCTGCAGCAGGAACTGAAAAAATTTGAACTGCCGACCCGAACGGATTTTCCGTGGGTGGGCAAAGCAATAACGACAATGGGAGTGCTCCTCTCGTTGTTACACATTTGGTTTAACACCTTATCTACCTTGCCTGAGCTTTGGATCTCGGCGACCCACTTCGCTGGCTTTGCGATCATTTGTGCACTCTGGTATCCCGCTCATATCTCGCTGAAAAATAGCAAGATAGCGCTGGCTGTCGACATCGGAATTGCCTTGGCGGCTCTGGCTTGTCTTATCTATATCCCCTTCGCAGAAGACGCCCTTTATGACCGAGGCGTAAAATTTATCGCCAGTGATTGGTTTTTCTCTATCTTGGCGATTGCCATCGTCATCGAGCTGATTAGACGCACTATGGGCTGGTTCATTCCAGTGCTTATCTTAGTGTGTTTAAGCTATGTAGTGCTTTGGGGACAATGGACCAGCGGTATTTTTCATTTTCCGGGTTTAAGCCTTGAGACGTTACTTTATCGAAGCTTTTATTCATCAGAAGGGATGTTTGGTTCGATCTCAAGAATCAGTTGGACCTTCGTGTTCATGTTCATCTTATTTGGCGCATTTTTAGTTCGATCTGGTGTCGGCGACTACATTATTGATGTATCTCGTGCCGCGGCGGGCAAAGTGATTGGTGGCCCTGGTTTCATTGCCGTTATTGGCTCCGGCTTGATGGGCTCAGTCTCCGGGTCGAGCGTAGCAAACACAGTATCGACGGGCGTGATCAGTATTCCCTTGATGCAAAAGGCAGGTTTCCCTTCGCGCTTCGCGGCAGGTGTTGAAGCGGCTGCATCTACTGGCGGGCAGCTGATGCCACCTGTGATGGGTGCGGGCGCGTTCATCATGGCCTCTTACACGCAAATTCCTTATGTCGATATTATTGCGGTTTCCTTCGTTCCTGCGCTTATCTATTTTTTGTCTGTGGCATTCTTCGTGCGCATCGAAGCAAAACGCAGTGGTGTGCAAAAGGTGACTTCTGGCTGTGAGCCTCTATTGAAAGTATTGCTGTCGGGTTGGCACAACCTGATCCCATTAGCGGTGTTAGTGACTCTGTTGGTGAAGGGCTTTACGCCGACTTACGCTGCGGGCATCTCGATTCTGTCTGTCGTGGTGGCTTCATGGTTCTCTAAAAATCACAAAATGGGTCCAAAGGCGATCATCGAAGCGCTTTCTCAAGGCGCAAAAAACATGGCGACCACGGCTGTGTTGCTAGTGGGTATTGGTCTAGTTGTTAATGTCATTAGCACTACGGGAATTGGTAACACCTTCTCTTTGATGATCAACAGCTGGGCGAATGGCGAGTTACTGGTGATGATCGCCTTAATTGCACTGGCGTCTTTGATTCTGGGCATGGGCTTACCAGTAACCGCGGCTTATATCGTGTTGGGTACTCTGTCTGCACCAGCTTTGTATAAACTGATTGCTGAAAGTCAGTTGCTCGACCTGTTGGTTTCGGGACAGTTACCGGAACAGGCGAAAGCTATCTTCATGTTGGCTGCGCCAGATAAGCTTGATTTGCTGAACGCGCCAATGGCACTTGAAACAGCCAAAGAGATGATTGCGTTAGTCCCTGCTGATTTTGTGGAAACTCTGCTTGAACAGAGCCTTGGCTTAGAAGCGATCAGCCTTGCACTGCTTTCTGCCCACTTGATCATTTTCTGGCTATCGCAAGACAGCAACGTGACTCCGCCTGTTTGTTTAACTGCATTTGCGGCTGCAACCATTGCTAAAACACCCCCGATGAGAACGGGATTAATGGCATGGAAGATAGCCAAAGGCTTGTATTTAGTACCATTGTTGATTGCCTACACTAACTTGGTAAGTTGGGATGTGATCTCCGTGTTAGTCACGGGTGGCTTTGCTGTTATTGGTACTTACGCGTTTATCGCGGCGATTGAAGGTTATCTAGAGAGCGAAGTTAATATTATTACTCGAGTAGCGTTGGTTGCGGTAGGTATAGCTCTAGTATGGCCTGATGTTTCAGTCGTGATCCGTTTGGTATGTGTTGCCATTTTTGTTGGCATCTTTATCTACAGCGGTCGTAAATACGATGCTAATCAAGTGAAAATGGAATCAGAAAGTGAGGAAAAAAAGTTACCTCAAACCGGGTCTAACACTGTCGCGTCTTCCCTATAATTAAAAGGATTGAATGTAGGAATATTATGAACTCAATATACGACTATATTATCGTTGGTGGCGGCATTGTTGGCGTGTCGACGGCTTGGCAATTACAGCAAGCTCACCCTGATAAAAGTATCCTTTTAGTCGAGAAGGAACGTGGTTTCGCGCAGCACCAAACTGGCCATAATAGCGGGGTGATTCATGCTGGTGTTTACTACGCTCCGGGCAGTTTAAAGGCGGATTTTTGTAAACGCGGCGTAGAGCGCACCATCGCCTTTTGTAGCCAACACGATATCCCCGTCGAAAACTGCGGTAAGTTGTTGGTCGCGACCAATGAGCAAGAAGTGGAGCGAATGAATGCGCTCTATCAGCGTTGCCACGATAACGATATTGATGTTGATTTGTTGGATCAAGCTCAGCTCAAACTTGCCGAGCCAAATATCACGGGTTTGGGTGCGATTTATGTCAAAACCACCAGTATCGTCGACTACAAAAAAGTCACCGAAGTGATGGCTCAAGAGTTTGTTGAAGCAGGTGGCAAACTTAGCCTTGGTACTGAAGTGATCTTGGCCGATGAGCAAGAAGATGAGGTGCAGTTAACGTGCAAAGTAGATGGTCAGACTCTTCAACTCAATAGCCGATTCTTGATCACTTGTTCTGGTTTGATGGCCGACAGAATGACCAGCATGCTTGGCATTGAAACCGACTTCCAAATCGTGCCTTATCGCGGTGAGTATTATCAGTTAGACGCTAAGCACAACCAAGTGGTGAATCATCTTATCTATCCGATCCCTGACCCAGAACTGCCTTTCTTGGGCGTGCATTTAACACGCATGATTGATGGCTCCGTAACAGTAGGGCCAAATGCAGTTCAAGGCTGGAAGCGAGAAGGTTATGGCAAGCTTAACTTTAGCTTCAAAGACACTTGGCAGATGCTGAGCTTTGCGGGTTTTTGGAAAGTGACTGCGAATCACTTGAAAACGGGTTTGGTCGAGTTTAAGAACTCGTGGTGGAAACCGGGATATCTAAAGCTAGTGAACAAATACTGCCCGAGTATTACGGTTGATGATTTTAAGCCTTATCCTGCTGGGATTCGTGCTCAAGCGGTGCTGAAAGATGGCACCTTGGTTCATGATTTCCTGTTTGCTGAAAGTCCAAGAAGCTTGCATGTGTGTAATGCACCATCGCCTGCAGCGACTTCGGCGATGCCGATTGGTGAGTATATTTGTACTAAGGTGATGAAAAAGACGACTAGATGAAAACTGAAGATCATTGATCGAACTTTTCTCCAAAGAGAATAAAAAATCCGCGAGCTCAATTCTATTAAGGGATCGAACTCGCGGTTTTTTAGTTTTAGCCGTGTTTGCTAGGTTTAATTGTTAGTCAATTAACCAACCTTAAAGCCAATCAGGAACGAAGTTAGCGACGATGGTGACATCACTAAAGTTACGGTAACCGCGCACCATGATGCTGAATTCACCCGCTGGCTTGTTCAATACACACTGTTCGTTGCTGCTGTTCTGGTATGGGCGGCAGTCGTAGTTCGCTTTCGATACGGTGCCGTTGTGTTTCACATATAAGTCGGCATCGCCACTTCGAGGGCCGGTTAATGTTACCGTTAACTGACCTGCACTTTGAGTCGTAAATGTGAAGAACTGCTCTTCACCATATCCTGCAGTAAGTCCTTTAACAGGCACGCCATTTTGCAGCTCTTTAGGGCCTGCAACGGGTGAATCAAGGCTGGTTTCGACAAGGTAAGCAATCGCCAACTTAGCGAACTTGGTCGCGTGTGTTGCGGTTGGATCGGAATTCTCAAGCGTGTCGTGTTGGGTATGAATACTTGGGTTGTAATCATTGAACATGCTTTCGAATGGCATGGCAGCTGGGTAGCCAACATTGTGCCAAGATGCGTGGTCAGAACAGGCATAGCCACAATTATCAAAACCGTAACTGATGTCGCTCGCGTAAGTGTCGATCAGCTCGCTTAAATAGGCGGTGAGGTTGCTGTCGGTATAGTCTGTGATGAAGGTAATATCGTGCGCTGAACCGTTGTAGTTGGTCATGTCTAATTGCAGTACCGATACAACGTTTGCTTGCTCATCTCTTAAAGCGTTGGCGACATCTTGTGAGCCGCGTAGCCCTACTTCTTCTGCAGCATAGCCATAGAACTTAATGGTTTTGTCTGGCTGAATACCGCTCGCTATCATCAGGCGAAGCGACTCTGTTACCGTTGCAATGCCAGACGCATCATCATCGGCTCCTGGTGAGATGGTGCCTTCGCTTGTCCAAGAACCAACCGTTGAATCAAGGTGTCCGCCAACCACGACGATCTCTGCAGGATATTTCGCGCCAAGCAGTGTCACTTCAACAGATTTTTGCGGATATTCAGCATGTGTGATTTGGCGTGCAGACGCATACGGCACATCTTTAATTTCTGTTTCCCAACGCTCTAAAAGCCAATCCGAAGCAGCAACACCAGTAGAAGTAGTATAAAAACGGTTGGTGAAGTTGGTTAGATTTTCTATGGTCGTGACCATGTTGTTCGGCTCGACCTGAGCGAGTAGGTCGTTCACTGTGTCTTGATGGCTGATCACCGGCTTTTCGAAGGTGCTCATTGTCAATGGCATCGCTGCGGCTTTGAGTGCGCTTGCTTTGTCTTCGTGCACCATGTAGCCACCACAACGGTGAGTTTCTTCGTGCATGTGGCTGGAGAGTTTCGCGAGCTCTTTCTGGTTGATTTTCGCGACGATGGAATGCTTGTTTCCTGTCACGCCTGGGTAAACCGTTGCGCCATGTTGAGTCATAATATGTTGTGCGTCCGCATCGGTGGTGATCCAAACCTCTTCGTTCGCTGGTGGTGTGATACCTAGGGATGCGTAAGCCGCAGTACTGTTGATTAGGGTTAACGATCCCCCGAGCACAGCTAAAGCTAGCATGCTTTTTTGAATAGCCATTTGTCGTCCTTTTTATGGTGAGTATTGTTATGTTGATGGGTTCGATTTTTGTGTAATGCGTAGGTTTTTCATGTAGACGTTTCATTCGCTAAATAGCTCATTGCCAAATAGCGAAAAGGGCTCCTATAAGGAGCCCTGAATCTACTTTCGATTATTGAGTTTTAATGAAACGGTAATGCTTTGTTTCTGAACAGATATCGCTTGAGGTACACACTTGGTACTCCACATCCACTGTGCCGTTGTGACGGAACTTGTCGACGTATGAGTTGAAGTCTGTAGCACCAACATTCTTGCCATTACGCTTAATCACGAAGTAGTCATTGGTGTCGTAATCCCATGCCAGCTTAACGCGCGCCTTACCGTTCGGATTTTTGTTACCAAACTTCAGTTTTAGTGGGAAGCCTTCCGCAGAGTCACCTTCAATCGTGATCGACTTGCTTGTTGATGTTGCAACGCCTGCATCGTCAGTCACGGTCAGAGTCACCACGTAGTCGCCAGCTTCAGCGTAGGTATAACGAGCCACTTCACCGGTTTGTGTGTTGCCATCGCCTAGGTTCCATTGGTAAGAAACGATTTGACCATCGCTGTCTGAACTTGTGCTGCGTAGCTCGACTTCTTTACCGACAATCGTGTGTTCGAAAGAAGAGACGGGCGGCACGTTAGCGCTGCCTGATTCGTACGACGCTTTCAGATTTGCACCTGCGTAATCTGAGTAACCTAGAACGTTAACCGTGTAACGACCTGCGGTTGGGTTTTCAATCACACACACTTCATCGGTCACGCTTTCGCTCTTACAGATATTCTCTTGAGAGCTTGGCGCATAATCTAGGCCGACATAAATATCTGGGTCACCCGTAGACACAGCAAGATCAATCGTCAGTTTCTCTTGGCCTGATGGTACTTCGATATCAAAGTAAGTTTTCGAACCTGTTTCACCAGCAACTGCGGCTTCAACACCATTTTCAAGGCGTTGATATTCCGGTTCTGGTGGCAGTGGTGGTTCGCCACACGGTGACACACCCACTAAGTTAAACGCAGAAACAACATCATCGGCACTGTAGCCAAGGTCGGTTGCTGAGTTTTTCACGCCACAAGCACCCTGCCAGAAGTCGCTGTTTTCAGACCAGTAGATCTGGTTGGCTAACACGAACAGTTCGAACGCTTTCTTGGTATCCCAACCTTGTGTGGTTGCAAGATGGTAGAACGCCTTGTTGAACACGCCAGAGCTGTAGTGCACGTTTAAGCCATCGTAGTACTCGGATGCATTGTTGATTGAAGAGCCATCGCGTGATGGATCGTCCATGTAACGCAGTGCACCTTCGCCTTTAAAGATATTGCGTCCGACCATCCAGTCGTTGGTGCCTTTCATGTAGTATTCAGCCGCTTCACCCGCCATGTCCGAGAATGCTTCGTTCATACCGCCGGATTGGTTTGCGTATATCAAACCTGAGTTTTGCTCAGTGAAACCGTGGCTCACTTCATGGGCTGATACATCTAGGCTAACAAGCGGGTAAAAGAAGCTTTCACCATCACCAAACGTCATGGCTCTGCCGTCCCAAAATGCATTCTCGTAGTTTTCACCGTAGTGAACACGCATCATGAGCTTGAAGGAGAGTGGCGCTGTGTCGAACCAGTTTTTATACATATCGAACACGATGTTGCCAAAGTAATGGGCATCGTTGAGTGGTGAGAATGCGCCGTTCACTGCTTTATATTCGTTACGAGGACATTCATAGCTGTAAGTGGTGTCGCCGTCGGTCGCGCCATTAAGGTCAACGGTAACGACATTTTCAGACTCCATTACACACTCTGTGCCCACTTCTTGAACATCAAGGTAGTGGTAGTCGGTGCCGTATTCGTACATGCCGGTTTTTTCGTTGCCGCCAGGGCCAGTACCGATCTGAGCATGGGCAATACCTTCCCAGCGGTCGATGACTTCGCCTGTGTGCGCGTCTAGCATGGTGAACGGTCGAGTCGGCTGTTCACTGCCTTCTACTAGGTAAGAGACAACGTACACTAGTCGTGTTTTATCTACGCTTTGCTGTCCGATGCCTTGCTTCACAGAGCCTTGATAGATAAATAGCTGATGTTGAACGTTGTCTAGAGATTTGCTGGTTAAGCCTTGAGTCTTTAGATCTTTACTTGCGAGTTCAACCGCTTGAGCGCTGTTGATTGATGGCTTAACAAAAGATCGCTCTAAGGTCGTTGTTTTAAGGTAGCGACCTTGAACGGACTTAAGTGCGCCACCTTGGACACTTTGGGTGGCATTTAGGTAATGTCCCCATACCGGTGTTCCCCAGATGTTCTGCTGGATCTTAACTTTATAGATACCACGCTTTTTCAGGTTTACTTCTTTCACCATCTTGAAGCTAGAGGCGTTACTGACTCCTAACTGAGCGTTTAACCCAGAGAAGCTAGTAAAGTTGATCGGTTGATCGATTTGAACGGATTCACTTGCATGCACTGACAAAGACATAGCACTGGCTATAGCAACGGCAACTAAACGTTTTCTTATTTTCATTGTTGTTTTCTCTTTCCATGTAAAACTCAAGAAAACGTAACAAATTAATCACAGCGAATTTACATCATTCGATCTGATTAATTAGTAGCATGGCAATGATCTCTTTTATTCATGAAACTTATATTTCTCGTATTTACAGATAGTTATCATTTCTGTTTATTTTTGAACGCACCTATGTGTTTATTTATAAAATCGTGACACTTTTATTAAGTGTTTATTTCTCTTGGAAATTAAGATTTTCGAGTAAATTGATCTGTGCCTCAATTAACGGATTCTGGGTTGATAGAAGGATCAACGATTTGAAAGTGTCACTTTAAACAGAAGGCCATTTAGCGAATTTAGGGGCAATTTTGATAAGAAATCGAAGACTTTTCGGCTTATTTTTCGAATTGTTAGTTAAAAGAGGGAAGGGGAATCGGGCACTTGTTTGGCACAGAGCACAAAATCTGCTGGATGAAAAAAGCCAGCGACGGGTCACTGGCTTAGATTAACTTAGTTTGTGCAGGCTACTGAATATAGGTAGGCAACTGCGACACTTAATTATGGTACGTGGCTAACGTCACTATAGCGAATTACTGCTTTTTACCGCCAACTTGTACGTAGTCGATACCGATAATACGGTTGATGATACCCAGAACAGAGCTCGTATCAGAGTTTGTTGAGCGAATCGTATCAACCGTTGCACCTTCAGGTACTAATTCCATTGCGCGGTCTTGAGTGTTACCTGGCACTTGGAAACCGACAATGTTGAAGCTCTCTGCGTGCGCTGTGTACACTTCTTCGTTGTGGCTGATACCAGAACAACCCGCTAGAGAAACAATGCCTAAAACAACTAATAACTTTTTCATAAAAATACCTTAAGAATGATTGGAACCTAGATGGCAAGGCACAAAGGCAGTGGCATGATTATCTAGATTTAATAAGTTCATGGGAGACAGCATCTCCCGACCGATGTTGAACATTATTCCAGAGGTGTTTTGTCGTTACTGTATGGGTTTGTCAGCTGAATCATTACATAGCTGAATGGTAATGGTGAATACCGCACCCTTTAAGGCTTGGCTCTGACCTACCTCCACGGTAGCGCCGTGTTGAGCACAGATCTTCTCGACGATAGACAGCCCTAAACCATGGCCGCTCTTGGCTTTGTTACGCGCTTTGTCGCCAACGTAAAAGGGTTCGAACAGGCGAGCTTGATGTTCTTGAGCCACACCATCACCGTCATCGTGTACCGCGATCTGTAGCTTATCTTGATGCACGGTCGCTGCAATCGACACTTGTGAGCGTGCGAATTTCATTGCGTTACGCACTAGGTTATCTAGTGCTCGGTTAAATAGCGTTTCATCCGCCATTATTGAGCTAGGTTGCTCTGGTAGCGATAGGTCGATGTTGAGCTGAGTGTCTTTGTTCCAACGCGCCATTGCGTGGTCGAGAAAGTCTCGAATCTCTAATGGCTTTTTTAAGTTTTCTAGGTCAGTGCTATCGAGTTTGGCGTAATACAATAGTTCATCGACCATCTTTTCCATCTCTTCCGTGTCTTCGACAATACTCTCAATCGTGCTTTCTTGCTCTGCGTTTAGCTGGGTGTCTTTCAACATTTCAGCTTGCCACTGAATACGGAATATTGGCGTGCGCAGTTCATGAGCGACAGCATTAGTGAGTGAGCGATTACTTTCTACCAAGCGATGAATTCGGTCGGCCATTAGGTTGAAGGATTTGTTCAGTGAACCAATCGCAATACCACTTGAAGTCTCGGCTCGTGTCGAGAGATCGCCCTCCGCAAAACGCAGAGTGGCAGCCTCAAGCTTTTTAACTCGGCGGAAGATAATAAATAGATGACATAACCCATATAAGATAAAGCTCGCTAAAAAGAACAACCAAATGAGGTCATCCTCCAACTCTATTTTTTGCCTAACGAACGCTTCACTGTTGGGGAGGTAGTGATAGGTATTGTCACTGCTTGCTAAGCGAAACCATAGGTCCCGTTCATCATCGTGAAAAACAAAGGTATTCGGATTCGTGCTGAAGAACTCTGAAACGGGGCTGGGTATTTCATCGTCTGGGCTGAATGTAACCAATTTATTTCGTGTGGTTTCTACAAACTGGTTTATCGCTTGATGAGCCGCTTCAAGGCCTTGATTTTTAGCGATGTTCTCGATCAATTGCTGGTGGGCAGCCGCTTCGTAATCTTCCAGTACGTATTCGTAGTCGGTATTGAGCTGATAGACGCTAATCTCGTAGGCGACAAGGCCGGCCATAAAGCAAACTAACAGCCCTATTAAGGACTCCAAAAAGATACGTCGCATAATCGCTCTCTTTTATTACGCTCGTATTGAGCGAGGTTAACGCCAGGCGGTCGAAACAAATAAGTAACCCTTCCCGCGAATGGTCTGAATTTTCTCTGCTGGTGTGTGGTCGTCGCCCAAAATCTTTCTTAGACGTACAACCTTGTTGTCAATCGTCCGGTCTATTCCGTCGTACTCAATCCCGCGCAATGTTTGCGTCAAGTAGTCACGAGATAACGGCGTGTCTGGGTTGCTTGCCAATAACCAAAGTAGGTCAAACTCGCTGTCAGTGAGTGATAAAACCGCACCTGAAAGTTCACACTTCTTATAAGTGTTTTTCAGAACGAGTTGATCGAACTGAAGGGTGTCTGAGTCATCGACTGAAGCGGTATTGGTGTCTTGGCGGCGTAATAGCGAACGAACTCTGGCCAGCAGAACTCTTGGTTTGATTGGCTTGGTGACATAGTCATCAGCCCCTGTCTCTAAACCAGCGACGTGGTCAAAGTCGTCATCGCTAGCAGTGAGCATCAAGATTTTACCTTTATAGTGCGTACGCGTCTGTCGGCAGATTGTAAGTCCATCAGTTACAGGAAGCATCAAATCCAGCAGTACGATGTCAGGTTGCTCCGTGAGGATGGTGTGTGCGGCATCACTGCCATCGTCCAACACCGTGACATCAAAATCTTGCGCGACGAAGTAGTCCTGCAACATTTTCTGAAGTTTCAAATCGTCTTCCACGATGATCATTTTAGGTTTTGTCATTCCATTATCAGCCTTGTCGTGCGTTTCACTTATTGAGATTAGGTGAGCGAGTCTTCGTCGTGATGAACCATTACGATTATACGCTATTGCATATAAGTTCAGATGCTTCGCCAAATACCTAAAGCGAATGATTAAACACTTTATAAGTTAGTTCAATGATGAATTGGCATTTATAGGAAAATAAAAAACATCGTTCAAATAGGCTCGACATTCTCATACATTTCCACGACAGATAAATTCAGCGCTAAACAATAGAATTTTCTCATCAAACATTTTGGGAATAACTGTATGAACGACTATAGAAATGCATTACTGGCGTTACCTTTGATTCTGCTAGCGGGTTGTAACTCAAGCTCTAACTCGGGTAAAGCGGCAAACAAAGTGCAAATGAAACCTAAGGCCGATTATGTATTTTCATCGGCTAAATTGGGTGAGTTATATCAAGAGAGGCAAGATCTCCAAGAATCCATGAAACTCACCTACGATGGTGTGCTGTATGAAAATATTCAGTTTGCTGAAGACATCAGTGATAAGCAAAAAGTGGTAAGGCTAGCAAGTCGCCTAGGTCAGAGCGTTGATCTGTATCTTCCTGATGCAGGAGTCGATGACTGTGCGATTTACAGTGAGGGTAATTTTTATGACTCCTTTGATTGCGGTACTGCGCTGCGCTCTGTTTCTAATGAAACTACGTTAATTCAAACGAGCGCGACCAGTAAAAAAGCGGTTGAGCTTGAGTATCACAATGAACTGGTTCAATACGTGACTAGCCTTGGGTCTACCATTCTGAGTAACACTAAAAGTGGGAACAAGGTAACGATAACCACCTCGTTTGCTTTCAACGCTTTTTACCGTGATGTGCTCAACGAGACTGGCGCTGTTGATCGCATTACTTCCACTCTAGGCGCATCAACCTATTCTCAGCTTTTTGATATCGTGAAATTGTATCAAGGCAGTGAGATGACGTTGAAGTTTACCAACCATATTGGTGGAAGTGCCGACGATGATATCAATATGTACACCGGTCGCATGATCCACAGTAACAACATGACGACGATCGTAACGCCTACGGGGTCGGTGTTCTCTGGCGGCACGGATCTTTTCGCTGCGGGTAACCCACGAGTTTTGCAACGAGCAGATACCACTAAAGCCATTGAGCTTAATAAGCAGGTTGGTGTGCACAGTTGGGCTGAGGATGATAAAACAGCCAAAGACTTCCCATACACGAACGAAAGCCATCGCAAGCAAGCGACCTACTTTAAAAAGGTAATGGGAGACAAAGGAATCGACTTCTATATCTTCACGTTGGATTCTGCTCCGGCTTCTGGCGAACACTGGGTGACTAAGGCTGAGTCAGATAAATACGGTTTCATCACACGCATTGAGTAGCTTAGGCTTGCAATAACATTAGAAACGACTGAGAAGGTTGGTGATGACGCTGTTGTCGCCAACCTTTTTTGTTCATTTTTTGATTCGTTACCTGTGTTGATTGTGGATTTCCTTGTCTTAAATTTCAGTATGAAAATTCCTTGATACTTCCTTTCCACTCCCTCCCCAAAAAGTTTCTACAAGGACTCTCACTGATTGATTCTTGAACTTTCTAAGCAAAAACATTTGACCAATAACTATCACACCTCAAATCTTTAATTGTTTTCGTTAGTGCTCTAAATGATATTTAATTTATTGTTTTATAATGGTTTTTGTTGATTTGAGTGCTGTATTGTTACGAGTTTGTTTTAAATAATCATTTGAACCCTAACTAAATTTCTGTCATTTTATATTTAACTGAACGTTCAATATAAACTAAAAGGACTAAGAAATGCCGAAGGTTGGGATGCCTGATATACGTAAACCACAGCTTGTTCAAGCCACCATGACGGTGATTGATCGAGTGGGTTTGCATGCCGCGAGTATTGCGTTGATCAGCAAAGAAGCGGGAGTCTCCACTGGCATTATTAATCACTATTTTGGCGGGAAGCATGGGCTGCTCGAAGAGACCATGCGTGAAATCCTTCGCCAACTTTCTAATACCATCACCACGTCACTAAAAGCACTTCCTGTTGATGCTCACCAACAGAGAATCAACGCGATCATCGATGGTAACTTCGAAGGTTACCAAGCAGAAAATAAGGTCGCGAAGGCGTGGTTGGCATTTTGGTCATATTCAATGCATGACGAGCAGCTGAAAAGACTGCAGCGTGTGAATGAAAAACGTTTGATTTCACACTTACGTCTTGAGTTGAAAGGTATTTTGAATCATGAACAAGCGGATCTCGTTGCTCACGGGATTGCGTCTCTGATTGATGGTTTATGGCTGAGAGGCACACTAAACCCAGATGGTATCGATGCTCAAAAGGCGCGTGCCATTATCAATGATTATCTAGATAAACAACTTACGTTCTACTCGTGTCATAGCAAATAGATCGCAGTGGTAGCGTTAGACCTTGAGCTAGACCTAGAGCAAGAGCTAGAACGACCAATACTTACACCCAAAATTCAAACTAGACCAGTAGAGTCTAATAACAATAATTAAGTCAGAATCTCAAATGGAAATGAACTCGTTATACATCGATGGCGCAGCGGTTAAAGCAACCTCTGGTGAAACCTTTGATAGCATTAACCCTGCCAACGGTGAACCTATCGCGACCTTAGGCCAAGCATCTTCAGCAGATGTCGACAGTGCTATTGAATCTGCGAAACGCGGGTTTGCGGTATGGTCTGCAATGACCGCTGTGGAACGCAGCCGCATTCTGTTGAAGGCAGTGGAAATACTTAGAGCTCGAAATGATGACCTTGCAAACCTTGAGGTTGTCGACACGGGCAAGCCGTTACAAGAAGCGATCGAAGTCGATGTGGCTTCTGGTGCCGACGTTATTGAGTATTTCGCAGGGCTAGCGCCTACGCTGCAAGGCGATCAACAACCTCTTAGTGACTCCCAATTTTTCTACACACGCCGCGAACCGCTAGGTATTTGTGCGGGCATTGGCGCGTGGAATTACCCTATCCAAATCGCAATGTGGAAATCGGCTCCAGCACTCGCTGCGGGTAACGCGATGATTTTCAAGCCTTCAGAAGAAACGCCGCTAACGGCACTGAAACTTGCTGAGATCTTCACAGAAGCTGGCCTTCCTGATGGAGTATTCAACGTAGTTCAAGGTGATTACCGAGTGGGCCAAATGCTAACGGCGCACCCAGACATCGCTAAAGTGTCGTTCACGGGCGAAACCGGTACCGGTAAAGCGGTAATGGCAGACAGCGCTAAGACGCTGAAATCAGTCACCATGGAACTTGGCGGCAAGTCACCGATGATCGTGTTTGATGATGCGAAATTGGATGATGCAGTTTCAGCTTCGATGGTGGCTAACTTCTACACCCAAGGCGAAGTGTGTACTAACGGTACCCGTGTTTATGTACACGAAAACATCTACAACGCATTCATCGACCAACTTAAAACACGCACTGAGAAGCTGATCATTGGTAACCCAATGGATATGGAGACTCAGATCGGCGCGTTGATTTCTAAAGACCACCTTTCAAAAGTCCTTGAAGCAATTGAGCTAGCTAAGCAGTCGGGTGCAACCCTGCTGACGGGCGGCTATCAAGTGACAGACAACGGCTTAGCGAACGGTAACTTTGTTATCCCAACCGTGTTTGTGGATTGCGAAGACAACATGCCTCACGTTCAACAAGAGATCTTCGGCCCTGTAATGTCAGTGTTGAAGTTTACGGACGAAGACGACGTGATTCGCCGCGCTAACGACACCAAATATGGCCTTGCGGCTGGCGTGTTCACGCAAAACCTTTCTCGTGCTCACCGCGTGATCCATCAAATGCAGGCTGGTATTTGTTGGGTTAATACGTGGGGGGACTCTCCTGCAGAAATGCCTGTTGGTGGTTACAAGCTTTCAGGTATTGGCCGTGAAAATGGACCAGAAACCCTACTTCACTATACGCAGACTAAGAGCATTCTTATTGAACTTGGCGACTACGCCAGCCCTTATACCTAACGCGTAACACTCAATTTTATGGGTTAGCTTAACAGAGCTAGCCCTACTGACTCATCTCAGGGAAATCAAAACATGGAACAACGCTACGATTATATTATCGTCGGCGCGGGTTCGGCCGGCTGTGTGTTAGCGGATAGGCTAACGGAAAGCGGTGAACATAGCGTTTTATTACTGGAAGCTGGTGGCACGGATAAGAGTATTTTTATCCAAATGCCAACCGCGCTTTCTTACCCAATGAATACTGAAAAGTACGCTTGGCAATTTGAAACAGAGAAAGAACCGGGCCTTGATGGACGTGAACTGCACTGCCCACGTGGCAAAGTGTTAGGCGGCAGCTCATCGATCAACGGCATGGTTTATGTTCGTGGCCACGCGTGTGATTTTGACCAATGGGAAGAAGAGGGTGCAGCGGGTTGGAACTATCAAGCATGCTTGCCTTACTTCCGCCGCGCTGAATCATGGAACAAAGGCGGTGATGAATACCGTGGTGACAATGGCCCTGTCGGCACTTGTAATGGTAACGATATGGAGCTTAACCCGCTTTACCAAGCATTCATCGATGCAGGTAAAGACGCTGGTTACCCAGAAACCAACGATTACAACGGCTACCAGCAAGAAGGCTTCGGCACTATGCATATGACGGTAGACAAGGGTGTTAGAGCCTCAACCTCTAACGCTTATTTACGTCGAGCATTGAAGCGTTCAAACCTGACCTTGAAGAAAGGTATCGTGGCGCGTCGTTTCTTACTTGAAGCACAAGACTTAGAAGGTCAATCAGGCTTGAAAGCGGTTGGTGTCGAGTTTGAAAAGTCAGGCAATACCCAGGTGGCTGTGGCGAACAAAGAAGTGATCTCTTCTGCGGGTTCTATTGGCTCGGTTCAACTGCTGCAGCTTTCTGGTATCGGCCCGAAAGCCGTGCTTGAAAAGGCCGGCGTTGAAGTTAAACACGAACTAAGCGGTGTCGGTGAAAACCTTCAAGATCACCTAGAAGTGTACTTCCAATATCACTGCAACGAACCGATCACACTCAACAGCAAGCTTGGCTTGGTGAGCAAAGGCATGATTGGCGCGGAATGGATTCTGACTCGCAAAGGTCTGGGTGCTACTAACCACTTTGAATCGTGTGCGTTCATTCGCTCTCGTAAAGGATTGAAGTGGCCAAACATTCAATATCACTTCCTGCCAGCAGCGATGCGTTACGACGGACAAGCGGCCTTTGATGGTCACGGTTTCCAAGTACACGTTGGGCCTAATAAGCCAGAAAGTCGCGGTACGGTTGCGATCACTTCTGCTGATCCGCATGCCAAGCCAGAGATCATTTTCAACTACATCTCGACTGAGCAAGACCGCCAAGATTGGCGCGATTGTATTCGTCTAACGCGTGAGATTTTGTCTCAACCAGCAATGGATGCTTACCGAGGTGAAGAGATTCAGCCGGGTCTAAGTGTGACTTCCGATGAAGCAATCGACGAATGGGTTAAACAGAACGTGGAAAGTGCGTACCACCCTTCATGTGGCTGCAAAATGGGCGCTGATGATGATCCAATGGCAGTGCTTGATGAAGAGTGTCGCGTTCGCGGCATTGATAATCTGCGCGTTGTTGACTCATCTGTTTTCCCTGTTATTCCGAACGGAAACTTGAACGCCCCGACCATTATGGTGGCTGAGCGTGCTTCCGATTTGATTTTGGGTAAGCCAATGCTCAAAGAGCAGGACGTTCCAGTGTGGATTGCACCTGAATGGCAAGAGAAGCAAAGAATCAATAAACCAGTAAGAGAAGCGTAAGCCTCTGTTATTGAGATAAAAATAATAAAAAGTAACAACCAAAATTAGTCAAAAGTCAGCAAAACTGCCCTGATTAGTATGAGTTAGGGCAGAAAAAGGAAAGATAAAAAGGAATCATTATGACGACTCAACATAAACAAACCGCTACAAAAAAGGTATTAGCAACATTAGCCATCAGTTCATTTGCATTTGGTGCTAACGCTTCTATTGAACCACAGCAATGTGAAAACGTCCGCTTCGCTGATGTAGGCTGGACTGACATTACCGCAACAACCGCCGTTACTTCTGAACTATTAAAAGGTCTTGGTTACAAAACCAAAACCGACCTACTTTCAGTACCGGTGACATACTCTTCAATGGCGAACGGCGATATTGACGTATTCCTAGGCAACTGGATGCCAACCATGGAAGGCGATATTGCTAAGTACCGTGAAGAGGGCACGGTTGAAACCGTTCGTGCCAACCTTGAAGGCGCAAAATACACGCTAGCCGTACCAAAATACGTGTACGACTCAGGTGTAAAAAGCTTCGCCGACCTAGCAAAACATGCCGACAAATTTAAAGACCGCATCTATGGCATCGAGCCGGGTAACGACGGTAACCGCCTAATACAATCAATGATTGATTCAGACGCGTTTGGCTTGAAAGATTTCAGCCTAGTGGAATCAAGCGAAGCGGGTATGGTGTCTCAAGTATCACGCGCAGCACGCCGTAGCCAATGGATTGTTTACCTTGGTTGGGCTCCGCACCCAATGAACAGCAATGTTGAAATGGAATACCTTTCTGGCGGTGACGACTTCTTTGGCCCTAACTACGGTGGCGCGAATGTTTACACTAACGTTCGTTCAAACTACCTGTCTGAGTGTGCAAACGTCGGTCAACTTCTACAAAACCTAGAATTCACTCTAGAGATGGAAAACCAGTTGATGGAAGAGATTCTTAACCAAAAAGTGAAGCCAGAAAAAGCAGCTCAACAATGGTTGAACAAGAATCCTCAACAAGTTGAAGCTTGGTTAGACAACGTAAAAACGCATAAAGGTGAATCAGCGACTCAAGCCGTCACTGAATACTTAAAGCAAGTTAAAGCTTAGTTCTACCTATCTCAACAGCTACATAAATAATAAAGGTGGGCTTGCCAATTTATCGATTGGTTTGAAGTAGCCCACCCATAATAAAAGGCAATATTGTGAATTTTATTACGGAAAACAAAATCCCTGTCGGACAATGGATGGAAGCGGGTGTTGATTGGCTAACAATCAATGCAGCAGGACTCTTTGACGCTATTTCGATTTTTCTAGAAACCGTCATTATGTTTTTAGTCGATGTATTTAAGTGGATGCCACCGGCTTTACCAATCGTGATGACCGCGGCGATTGCATGGTATTTACACCGTAAACCCTCGCTTGTGATTTTCGTGGTTGCAGCTTTGCTGACTATTTTAAACCTTGGCTACTGGCAAGAAATGCTGGAAACCTTTGTCCTCGTGTTTGCAGCGACAACGATTTCCGTATTAATTGGCGTACCAGTTGGCATTATGGCCGCGCATCGCCCTTGGTTGTATACGGTGCTTAGACCCATTCTTGATTTAATGCAGACGGTTCCAACGTTTGTGTATCTGATTCCGACTTTGGTTTTATTCGGCTTGGGCATCGTTCCTGGCTTAATCTCGACCATCATATTTGCCATTGCCGCGCCAATTCGTTTGACCTACTTAGGTGTAACCAAAGTGCCTGAAGAGTTGATTGAAGCGGGTAAAGCGTTTGGTGCAAGCCGCATGAAATTGCTGATGAAGGTCGAATTACCGGCGGCTCTACCAAGCATCATGGCGGGTGTAACTCAATGTATTATGTTGTCGCTTTCGATGGTGGTTATCGCCGCCCTTGTCGGAGCTGACGGACTTGGTAAACCTGTTGTTCGTGCATTGAACACAGTGAACATCTCACAAGGTTTTGAAGCCGGGTTGGCGATTGTATTAGTCGCTATCATTCTTGATCGCTTGTGCAAAACACCAAACCAGAAGGAAGCTTAATCATGTCTAACTCTCAGGGAAAAAAGACAATGGACGCGATTACCATTAAGAATCTCGATGTTGTGTTTGGTAATAAATCGAAACAAGCGCTTGAGCTACTCGACCAAGGTAAAACTCGCCAAGAGATCATTGATGAGACTGGCCAAGTGGTTGGCGTAGATAATGTGTCGCTGACCGTTGAAGAAGGCGAGATCTGTGTATTGATGGGTTTGTCTGGTTCTGGTAAATCATCTTTGCTTCGCGCAGTTAACGGCTTGAACGAGATCAGCCGTGGTTCACTGACAATCAAAGACGGTGACCAACAAGTCGATTTAGCACAGTGTGATGAAGCGACTCTGCGTCATCTTCGTACTCACCGTGTATCCATGGTTTTCCAAAAGTTTGCTTTGATGCCATGGCTTAATGTATTAGACAACGTAGCGTTTGGTCTTGAAATGCAGGGTGTAGCGAAAGATGTTCGTCGTGCAAAAGCGCGTGAGCAATTAGAAATGGTCGGCCTGGCGGAATGGGAAACCAAATTTCCACATGAGCTTTCTGGCGGCATGCAGCAACGTGTTGGTTTGGCGCGCGCGTTTGCAATGGACACCGACATTCTGTTGATGGATGAACCGTTTTCGGCGCTTGATCCACTGATTCGTGCTCAGTTGCAAGATGAACTGATCACACTGCAAAGCAAACTCAACAAAACGATTCTGTTCGTGAGTCACGACCTAGATGAAGCACTGAAGATTGGTAACAACATCGCGATCATGGAGTCAGGAAAGCTGATTCAACACGGTAAGCCTGAAGAGATCGTATTGACGCCAAAAACAGAATACGTAAAAGACTTCGTTGCACACACCAATCCATTGAATGTGCTTAAAGGTCGTTCTTTGATGCAGCCTCTTGATTCACTGACGCAAGAGAATGAAAGCTGGAAGATCTGCGATTCTAAAGATCTCTGGATTGAACAGAATGAAGGTGCTTTATCTGTGAAAGGTGAATCTGCTTTGGCGCTTGTCGAGTGGAGCGAGTCTGACGACCTAACCGCGATCAGCGCGTCGAGTGTGGTCGTGGCAAGTCCGGAAATTGGCATGCGTGATGCGATTAAGCTCAAGCAGATCAGTAACCACCCGATTTTGCTGGTGGAAGACAATCAACTGGTCGGTATTCTGGATAACAGCGAGTTTTACAACGCACTAACGGGTAATTTTCAGATGAATACAGCCGCGTAAAATTTCGTTTTCCAGCTTGGCGATTAGGGCTGGTTTTTTATTAGGTGGAGAGGGTTAAGTCTCTTTACCTCTATGATTATTAAAATATATTATTCTTTGAGTTTGTATTCTCTGGTTCATTATTTTTGTCTTCATTGAAGCTTTCATTTCCCCTTCATTAAGCAAAAGTGCCGTACCACGCAAGTTTAGTGGTATAGAAAAGATTGAGAATAGTATGAACATCAGTACAATGCGGAAAAATCAATGAAGTAATTTATCAATTTACAGTGTAATTCGAGCGCGCGTGACGTAATCACTCGAGACATTTCATCGCTTCGACGCTGTAAAACCATTCACAGTATATTAGTACAAAGGTCTGCATCTTGGACAAACATGACGAAATCCTGGTCGCTATTCGCCAAATTATTCGCGCTATCGATTTACACTCGAAGAAGCTGAGTAAAGAGTATGGTTTGACTGGCCCTCAATTAATCTTAATGAGAGCAATCCAAGAAATGGGTAATGTGACGATCAAAGAATTGTCTAATCAGACCAATGTAAGCCAAGCAACGACGACGACGATCATCGACCGTCTTGAGTTAAATGGCTATGTACAACGAGTACGCAGTTCATCGGACCGCCGTAAAGTACACGCGAACCTGACTGAAAAAGGTCAAGAGTTGCTAAACAATGCGCCACCGCCGCTGCAAGATAACTTCGTTAAAAAATTCCAAAACCTAGAGCCGTGGGAGCAAAGCTTACTGCTTTCTTCAATGCAGCGAGTATCATCAATGATGAACGCAGAAGACATCGACGCCGCTCCAGTACTTCAACTTGAAGGCATTGCAAACGTAGCCAAGAGCTAACCTTATTTGTAAATTGTTTATTTAGAACAACAACTTAAATAATTGTCAAATGGTCGCACTAAGCGGCCATTTTTGATCCTGCCATTTAAAATTCTCTATTTGCCTTGCGTGTTAGCTACGCCTTCTTATTTTAAATTCCCCTGACTTTTTGCCCCGTTTGTAGCCGCCTCATTGGATTGTAATCAAAACTCCATTGACGATTCTCTGACAACAAAACTCTAGACCGACCGGTCTGTTGTGTATTATTGTGTGCTCATCTTAACCACGAGGTGATGTATGAAACACGAATTGACGCCAACACAAATGACTATGAAGTTGAACAGCATGCAGGGAGCTTTTGCACAGAAACCGATGCCAGCGATATCGGAGAGAATTGAGCAGCTGCTCGCACTTAAATCTGCGCTTATCGACTACACAGATCGTTTGTGTTCAGCCGTGAGTGAGGACTATGGTCACCGCAGTCGACAAGACACTTTGATGGCCGACATATTACCTTGTATCGGAAATATTGATCACAGCATTGAGTGTTTACCTCATTGGTCGACTTCTTCGATTCGTCATTCCGGCCCTTTGCTTTCAACCTCTCGTGTTGAAGTGGTTTATCAACCCAAAGGTGTTGTCGGGATCATTGCTCCGTGGAACTTCCCAATCATGTTATCCGTCGGCCCGCTTATTTCGGCGTTGGCAGCGGGCAATCGCGCCATGATCAAGATGAGTGAATTTACCCCAGCGACGAACCAAGTATTAAGAGCGCTATTGGCGGAAGTCTTTCAATCCGATGAGGTGTGCTTGGTTGAAGGTGAGGTAGAAATCGCAGCCGCATTTTCGGCGTTGCCGTTTGATCATCTTCTGTTTACGGGGTCAACCCAAGTGGGTCGCCAAGTGATGAGGTCAGCGGCTGACACGCTAACTCCAGTCACGCTAGAGCTAGGTGGTAAGTCACCAGTTATCGTTGCAGAAGACATGCCAATTGATATCGCGGTTGAGCGAATCATTTATGGTAAGAGCCTCAATAACGGGCAGGTGTGTGTCGCTCCAGATTACGTGCTACTCCCTGAAGATAAGCTCGAAGCCTTCATTTTGGAGTACAAAAAACAATATCAACAGCTATTTGATGAAGGGATCTACTCTGAGAGTTTAACCTCGCTCATTAACCCTCGCCAATGTGATCGTATTGCTGGTCTGTTGAATGAAGAGCAGGAAGCTGGGACACGAATCGTTGCTTGCCATGACGAATCGATGGACCTAGATACTCATCGGTTGGTGACACATTTGATCGTTGAACCAAGCCTGTCATCCAAGGTGATGAACGAAGAAATTTTCGGCCCATTATTACCTTTGATTACGTATCGCAATGTCGAAGAGGCGTTCCAAGTCATCAATAGCAAACCAAGGCCGTTAGCACTCTACCTGATGAGCTTTGATTTGAGTTTACAGGCTCAGGTTAAGCACCAAGTTCACTCCGGTGGCATGTGTATTAATGACTGTGTTTTCCATTTAGCGGTTGATGACGCGCCGTTTGGTGGCATTGGCGAATCAGGCCAGGGCAATTATCACGGTAAAGAAGGGTTTATCACTTTCTCTCACGCTAAAACTGTGTTGGAAACAGGTTTAGATCACCGCGTTAAGCATCTGTTTTCAAAAGAAGACAACGAATTAAAAACCGCAGTGATGGGCATGCTTGGCCAGTAAATCACTGTTGGTATGACACTGTTTATTTTTCAAAAAGTTATTTTCACGAAATTATTTTAAGAGGTTACTTTTATGTTGGAACGTTTTTTTGAACGTACGATCAAATCGTATTTGATGATTACAGGTTTCTTAACGGCGACGGCTTTTTCCACTTTCCTAGCGCCTGATTGGAGTATGCAGACGCTGTTCTCGTACAACGATACCATGATGGAAAACAAAGAGTATTTGCTCGGGACCTATCAACACTGGGGTGTGATGGTTGGCTGTATTGGTGTGTTGTTGATGTTCTCGGCGAAGTACAAATCGCTGCGAACCTCGACGATGATTTACAGCGCATTTGAGAAGTCGATGTTCGTTGGCATCTTCTTATACAACGTGTGTATCAACGATTATGAGTGGTTCTATGGCTGGAGCTCAAGAGTATGACCCTGCGCTCGACTTATTACATTGGATGTCGCAAGCCGCGCATTAATTCAAATCTTAACTCAGGTTACTCACAGAAAAAGTTACTCGCAGAAAAGTTAATTACTGAAACAAGTTAATCACAGAAATTGGAGAACGTCTTATGCAGACATTCAAGAAATCTTTAGTGTTCACGGCAATGGCGGCGGCAAGCAGTGCTGCTCTGGCGGCTGAATCAGAAAAACCGAATATTGTTGTAATTGTTGGCGATGATGTGGGCTTTGCCGATACACAGCCTTATGGTTCAGAAGCGGATACCCCAAACCTAATGGCGCTGGCTGAAGAGGGGTTAAGTTTACTAACTTTCACGCGTCCCCAACGTCATCGGTAACGCGCTCTATGATGCTAACCGGAGCAAACAGCCACGAGGTTGGGCTTGGTACCTTCGACTATGCCGTCTATCCGGGCGCGATTGGTAAGCCGGGTTATGAAGGTTACCTCACCAAGAAAGGTGTTACGGTCGCCACGCTGCTTGAAGAGAGCGGCTATAACACTTACCTCTCTGGTAAATGGCATTTGGGACACGAAGATGGATTCTTACCGGATGATCGAGGTTTTGGTGAGAGTTACGGTATCTTAGCGGGCGGTTCGAATCACTTTAACCGAGATATGATGTTCCCGGCCAAAAACGCTGCGACAGCGGATGCGCTGCAAAAAGGCGATATTCCAGGTGTTGAAGTTGAGCCAACTTACCGCAACGGTGAAGTGGTTGAGGATAAATACAAAGGCGAATACTCAGACCAAGTTTACACCAACGAGATCATCAAGATGATCGACAGCAAAAAAGACGACGGTAAGCCTTTCTTCGCTTACGTCCCATTCACCGGTATTCACCTGCCACTGCAAGCGCCTGAGTCTGCCTATCAAGATAAAGTCGATTACTACGTTGAACATGGTTGGGACTCGGTTCGAGAAGATCGTTTCGAACGCATGAAAGAGATGGGCGTGATTCCAAAAGAGGCTGACATTTCAGGACGTAATTCATTAAGCCGCCCTTGGGACTCGCTTTCTGAGAAAGAACAAAAGTGGTACGGCAAGAAAATGGCTGTGGCGATGGGCATGATGGAGATGCAGGACCAACAAGTCGGTCAGATAGTCGATTATCTGAAAGAAATCGGGGAATACGACAATACCTACATTATGTATCTAGCGGATAACGGCCCAGAAGCGGCGGATATTACCGGTGAAAATATCAGTGACCTGATCCGAACGTGGACCGCTCATCACTTCGATAATTCGACCGAAAACTTAGGCAAGGTGAACTCCAGTGTGTCACTTGGTCCTGAGTGGGCAAGCGCTTCAACCGGTGGCCTATCTTGGTACAAAGCTTACACAGCAGAGGGCGGTATCCGTGTGCCATTTATCGTTAAGCCAGCCAAAGCGATTTTAGACGGTGAAGATGCGTTGCAACCGGGAACTCAGACAGACGACTTATCTCAAGTGAAGGACATCGCAGCCACGATTCTTGAGATTGCTGAGGTAGAGCATCCAGGAACCGAATATCAAGGTCGAGACGTGGCGCCGATGAGTGGTGTGAGCTTGTTGCCTTACTTCAAAGGGGAAACGGCAGACGTGCACAGTGCCAACAATGCGATTCCATTTGAATTGTTTGGTAGCGGAATTCTGCTTAAAGGTGATCATAAGATCATCCGAATTTCTACGGGAATGGGCGGTGACAGTGAGTGGCACTTATACAACACCAAGAAAGATCCAGCTGAGCAACATGACTTGAGAAATGAAATGCCAGATCTGTTCCTTGAAATGGTCGCTGAATATCAAGAATACGAAAAAGCGCAAAATATCGTCCCGGTTGACGAAGCGTGGAACCCGTTTGAAAACGTGAAATAGAGGAAAAGCCACTCGGCCAACCTAATGCCATCAAGCTTGGTTGGCCGATGAACACCGTGTAAAGGAATTACGAATTGTTTTGGCTAATACAATAACTTTTACATCGAGGCACTCTTCATGACGACATTATCGCTATCAAATTTGAGTTCAGTTCCGCAGTTCAATGGCAAAGCACACAGCAAACTTCAGGCGTTAGCAAAACCCATTGGGGCGGTGTGTAATATCAGTTGCACCTACTGTTATTACTTAGAAAAACAACAGCTGCTTGAATACCCAAAAGGCTCTCAATATACGATGGATGAAGTCCTGTTAGAGCGTTATATCAAACAGTACATAGACGGGCAGAACACGCCTGAAATCATCTTTTCTTGGCATGGTGGAGAGCCTACCTTGTTGGGGATTGAGTACTTTCAAAAGGTCGTCGAGCTGCAGAAAAAATATTGTCCTAGCTACAGTAAGATCAGCAATGACCTTCAAACCAACGGCACGTTACTGAATGATGCGTGGTGTGAGTTCTTCAAGAACAATGACTTTATCATTGGTGTGAGTATTGACGGCCCAGAGCACTTACACAATCATTACCGAACCAACCGTGCAGGCAAAGGCACTTTTTCTCAAACAATGCGTGGTATTCACTACTTGAAACAGCATGATGTCGAGTTCGCGACCCTAAGCTGCGTGAATGATGTGACAGGAAAATATCCATTAGAGGTCTATCGCTTTCTGCGTGATGAAGTGGGTTCGAAGCAATTGCAGTTTATTCCTGTGGTGGATAAGCGCGAGGCTCACACCAACAATCAATGGTTGAGCAACCAACAAGCGATCATTCCTGTCTCTGGCGACGTTGAATCGTGGAGTGTCGGTTCAGCGCAATGGGGAGAGTTTCTCTCGACGGTTTTTGATGAGTGGTTCGAACACGATTTTGGCCGAGTGCTTGTGCCTTACTTTGAAAATTTCGTTGGTGTGTGGATGGGCAGAGAAAGCACCATGTGTACGTTGAGTGAGATTTGCGGCAAAGGGTTAGCGGTTGAGCCCAATGGCGATGTTTATTCATGTGACCATTATGTCTTTCCTGAATTTCAGCTAGGTAATATTCAGGAACAAGCACTTTCAACTTTAGCCTTTTCGCCAAAGCAGCAGCGTTTTGGGTTCGCCAAACAAAAGTCTCTGCCGAAACAATGCCAAGCCTGTGAGTTTAAATTTGCATGTCATGGCGAATGCCCCAAAAACCGCATCATCAAAAGCCGAGATGGTGAGGCTGGGTTAAATTATCTCTGTGAAGGATGGCTAAGCTTCTTCAAGCATGTCGACCCTGTTATTAAGGGCTTACTCAAAGCCAATAATATTCCGTCTCGTCTGGGGTAACGGAGTAGGCGTGAATCGATTCAATCTAGATTTAAAGTTAGATAAAAGGCTCGCTAAATTGTGCGAGCCTTTTGGTTTTTGGTAACGGGTATATCTAGTCAGCCGATTCTTGTGCCGAGCTCATGGCAAGAATAGTTTCATCCATGGCATTGTTTAGAATCGAACGGTTACGCTGCATAGCGGCCATGAGCGTTGAGCCAAGCCATAGGCCATAAAGCATTCGAGATAGTGATTCTGGCTCTGCGATAGTGAAATCACCGGCCTCATTACCTTCTTCAAATAGCTTCGCCATACGCAGGATGATCTTTTCTGCGCCTACTGCCATTGTGGACTGTAACGGGTTAGCAGACCCAGATACTTCTCCCGCCAGTTTTACGACAAGACATTGGATATTGAAGTCTTCAGTCAGTTTCGATGCACACCAAAACTCGAAATAGGCTTTTACGCGGTCACGACGAGAAAGCGACTCATCACTTAAAAAGTCGTCTAGCTTAGCGAGATGCTCTTCAAAGTAGTTAGTAAGAAGGATCTCACCAAAGTGTTCTTTGGATTTGAAGTAATGGTAAAAAGAACCCTTCGTGCCTTCCGCTTGGTTGATGATTTTCATCAGGCCAACACCAGCAAACCCGTGTTCATTAATAAGGCTAAACCCTGCATCGAGCATAGCTTGTCGCATGTCTTTCATTGTTCTTACTCTTTATGCTGAGAATGAGGAATAGTGTAACGAGCAACATACCAACCGTCCAGTCTAGCGCGTTAGGACGCGGTCAATAATTGACTCGTTTCGTCAAAGTAACTCTTTCTCTTATTGGTACTTCTAAGCGACAAAACTTTTTTCAAGATAAGCACATCCTATAAATCGAAAATAACAACCTTAAAGGGCTTGTTTGGTGCCTTAAAATGGCTAAATTGGGGTGTTTTAAGTTGCTGTTTTTATTGGTTTTTAATTTAGTGTTTTCTTGAGATCGCAATGATAGTCTTAGCGTAATTTCTTTAGGGGGCTAAATGGACACCAATAACAGCACTTATCATCACCACAGTTTTGCTCAGCAAGACTTATCAGAGCTTACATTTATAGCCTGCACGTTTATCCGTTGTGATTTCAGACGTTCTAACTTACGTGATGCAACGTTTATTAACTGTAAGTTTATTGAGCAAGGCGATATTGAGGGATGCCACTTTGATATTGCCGACTTACGAGATGCAAGCTTTCAGAATTGTCAGTTGGCGATGGCGAATTTCAGTAACGCGAATTGTTATGGTATTGAGCTACGTGAATGCGACCTGAAAGGGGCGAACTTCACTCGTGCGAATTTTGCCAATCAGGTAAGCAATAGAATGTACTTTTGCTCAGCATATATTACGGGCTGCAACCTGTCATACGCCAATTTTGAACAAGCTTGTTTAGAGAAGTGTGAGCTGTTTGAGAACCGTTGGATAGGCACTTACCTTGGCGGCGCGTCACTGAAAGAGTCTGATCTCAGCCGAGGTGTGTTCTCGGAAGATGTATGGGGGCAATTCAGTATGCAAGGTGCTAATTTATGCCATGCTGAATTAGAAGGGTTAGATCCTCGCAAGGTAGACACATCGGGGATTAAAATCGTTGCTTGGCAGCAAGAGCAACTGCTTGAAACCATGGGTATTGTGGTAATGCCTGATTGATAGCTGTAATTTCTAACTACAGGCTATTTGGAATATGTAAGAATTCGCTATAGAAGAAAAGCCCAAAGCTAATAACTTTGGGCTTTTCCGTATTTGGTAACCAGCATTTTATAATGAATTTTTAAAAAGAGAATGCTTGGTGATAGAGAACTGATTGGTTGATTAATGCATGCCTGAGCGCATTTTGTCGGCGAGCGCAAAGAAGACAAAAACGACGAAACAGACTAGAGCAGCACACAGTGAAGTTAAGATGGTTGTGGCGTCTTTTGAAATCAATGGAATGGTGATAGAAGCTAGCGCTATCAACATAACAAGGATATGAACAATTCGACCCGGAATTGGATTTTTATGACAGAATGAAGCCCAGAGGTAACGCATTTTCAACACCAGTATAAAATTAGTGGTTTTATTCTATTTTCTTAGTGAGTATTTTGTAAATAACAATTGGTTACAATTGGTGGTAAATATGATCTAAGTCGAATTAGTATTAAACCAGTTAAAT
>NZ_JBFRTQ010000093.1:0-33005 GCF_041474195.1 Vibrio sp. 10N.222.52.C3
GTTTAGGGCTTCAAGGGGGAACGTTGAATTTGAATCCAACCAATAATCAAGTAAATACTAGATATAAAGAAAAAATAACGATGCCTTTTGCACCTTCTGTTGTTATCGGTTTAGCGATGTATAGTTATTTTACTTAAAAGTGTTGTTGGCTAGTTCTAATGGAGAGGAATAATATATGGATATTATAGGACATACTGATCCAACAACATTAAAACCTCAAATATCTGCTCCAACCGTACCAACATCTATTGATATGCTAGGTGTTCCTGAGGTCGTTATTGAAAACCTTGTGTTGAAGCACCTGTCAGCTTATCCGAAGTCGGATGTTTTAGAGCTCTCTAACTACTTGTGTGTTGTGACACATATTGTTGAAAGTGCGTTGGCTGTGTTGAGAAAAAAGTCATTGATTGAAGTTTTTCAACCAACCAACAATCTTTCTCTCTCATCAGCATCTCATAGTCACGTCCGCTATTCTCTTTCTGAGAAAGGGCTTGAAGATGCTGATCTAGCTTTTAAACGAGATGCGTATTTAGGTCCTGCTCCAGTTTCGCTTGCTCAATATAGTGATGTGGTCAAACAGCAAGACCTGAGAGCAGAGTTAGTGACTCGGCCACATGTCGAAGCTGCTCTGGATGATGTATATGGTGTCGATAAAATGATTTCGGTATTGGGGCCTGCAATTAATTCGGGGCGTGCCTTATTACTGTATGGGCATGCGGGGACGGGTAAAACATTTGTAGCGTCGCGCATTGTCAATGCGCTGCATACGTCGGTTTTCATTCCTTATGCCGTTTATGCGTTGGGCAATATCATTAAGGTGTTTTCTGCACAGCATCATAAACCGCTGGATAGTAACGGCAGCGATCAAAGTATCTCCCTCAAAGATCAATACGACAAGCGTTGGCTTAATTGTGAAAGACCAAATATCCAGGTTGGGGGAGAACTGACTATGGATATGCTCGAGGTTAATCATTCAGAGAACAGTCGCGTTTGGTTAGCGCCTGTACAAATGATGGCAAACAATGGGATTTTTATCATTGATGACCTGGGTCGTCAGCCCATGCCGGTGGATGCACTTCTTAACCGTTGGATTGTTCCTATGGAGTACTCATTCGACTATTTGTCGTTGCCCAATGGTCAGCAGATAACGATGCCATTTGTTCTAACGCTAGCTTTTTCTACCAATCTAAATCCCAAGAAAATAAGCGACCCTGCATTTCTACGTCGTTTAGGTTACAAAATTGAATTCAAGCCGCTGAATCAGCGAGATTATGAAGCTTTATGGATGAGCGTCGTCGCTGAAAAAGAGATGGAGCTTCAAGATGGTTTCTTTGAGCGTTTGTCTCAAATGCACACGCTTCTTAAGGTGCCACTTTTCCCCTGTTTGCCGAAAGATCTCGTTGGTATAAGCAAAGACATTCTTTCGTTTGAGCAACTCCCACCTGTTATCACATTCGATATTCTTTCCATGGCATGGGAAGTCTATTTTACCTCTGATGGACACGAGGAAGAGAATAATGAATAAGAGTCAAGTTTTCCTACTGTTTTTACTGTCCGTAGTATTCGGCTTAGCGGCTGTATTTTTTGCTAAGCAGTGGATGGATGATCAAGTTCAGCCAACCGTTGAAGTTGAAACGGTCGAGCGTCACCCCGTTGTTGTCGCATCACAAGAAATTGAAGCCGGAACCATTATCGAGGATCAGTTTTTAACCACCAGGTTGATGGAAGTTGATTGGATTAATGAAAATAACTATTCGGATAAAGCAGAGCTGATTGGCAAGGTTGTTGCGAATACTGTCTATGCGGGAGAGGTGCTTCACAAGTTACGATTTACTGTACCAGGAGAAGGGTCAACGCTTGCAGCTCTTATCCCTGAAAATAAACGTGCGGTAACGATACGTGTTGATGATGTTATTGGTGTGGCGGGTTTCTTATTACCGGGTAACAAGGTTGATATTCTCAATACCGTTTCTTACGGAAAAAATTCTGCCACGACTCAAACAGTATTAAAAGACATCAAGGTTTTGGCTGTCGACCAAACGGCTAAGACGAATGAAAACAGTCCAATTATTGTACGAGCGGTAACACTTGAGATGACGCCGAAAGAGGCAGAGAAACTTCTCACGGCTAAAAGCAAGGGCGATATTCAGCTGACTTTGAGAAACCCACATGAAGTTGAGAAAAAAGTGGTTCGTCGATATGTGCCTAGACCAAGTGTCACCATTATCAAAGGTACAGAAACATCTAATGTGCGCGTCAAGGATTGAGGTGAAATATGAGAATATTAATTGCGTGTGTTTTGAGCCTGATTTGTATTTCGACGGCCAGTGTTGCGGCGTTACAAACGGGAAAAACAGTCACGGTTCCACATCATAAATCTACGCATGTCGTGCTGTCGGGAAAAGCGGCGAAGGTTTCTCTTGGTGATCCTGAAGTTTTAGATATTGTAATTTTAAAATCAAATGAAGTGTTTTTAATTGGTAAAAAATTAGGTGCGACAAACCTAATGGCTTGGGACTCTCGAGGTCGGTTAATTGAGTCTATTAACATTGAGGTTACTCATGATCTTAATAGCCTCAAAGCTAAATTATATGAGTTCCTTCCAGATGAAACTATCGAAGTCCACAGCGCACAGAATCGTTTGTTGTTGAGTGGTCAGGTGAGTAATCAACAACAAATGAATGTCGCGATGCGAATTGCAGAAACGTATTCATCTGGGCAAACCGCTGACAAATCAAATGAAAGTGGTAGCGAGCAAGCCGCTGCTACCGGTGTTATCAATTTGATGTCCATTGGCGGGGCTCAACAAGTCATGTTAGAGGTGACGGTTGCCGAGGTGCAAAGAAGCTTGGTGAGAAAGTTTGATGCAAACTTCCACTTCTTCCAAACCAGTGGGTCTGACTTTTCTTGGGGGGCGTCTTCAGTCCCTGCTGGTGTGTTAGGTGCAACCCCAATTTTCAATATTCCTACCTCTACCGATTACGGCATTTTAGGTTCTTTCATTGATAGTAATACATTGTTTACTTTCGCACTGGACGTAGCAAAACAAAACGGGGTCGCTAAGGTATTGGCTGAACCGAACTTAACCGCATTAAGTGGTTCTAAGGCTGAGTTTTTAGCTGGTGGGGAGTTTCCAATTCCAGTGCCTGATGAGGATGGTATTACGATTGAGTACAAAGAGTATGGTGTGGGTTTAAAGTTCATCCCAACGGTACTCAGTGACAAAAAAATCAACCTAAACTTAGCGGTTGATGTGAGTGAAATTGCCAATAGTAGCTCGTTAACGATTGATCCTGGTACTACCAATGCGACTTACTTTATCCCTCCAATTACACGAAGAAGTGCGTCATCGACGCTTGAGTTAGCCGACGGTCAGACCATCGGTATTGCGGGGTTGTTGAGTGAGAATGTTAGGGACATCAGTAACAAGATGCCAGGCTTTGGCGATGTGCCGATTTTAGGTCAGCTTTTCAATAGCCAAGAATATGTGTCTGGTGAAACAGAGTTGGTCATTCTTGTTACGCCTCGACTCGCCAAACCGGTGGATAGAAGTAAAGTAACACTGCCAACTGATGCTTTTGTTGACCCTAATGACTTGGAGTATTACTTATTGGGCCGAGGCGCTTACATAGCTGAACCGTCTGAATCTGATTCAGAGCAATCTCAAGCTTCACAGGATATATCACCGACCGATGGTGGTAGCGAAGGCTCATTTGGGCATGATTTATAAGGGGATAGATATGACTAAAATAATGATGATCTTTCTCGCAATGTTATTAGTTGGCTGTGCGAACGATGCTCGTTTAGGGCATTCGGTAGCACTAGTGAAAACAGAGCAAACGTATAACCCTAATGCTACCCAAGAGAATTTACTCGAAGTACCTGATGGTACAGGGGAGCGGATGCAGACTGGTTACGACAGATATGTTGGCAGAGGTGAAAACGAACTGTCCGGAAGTAGTAGCCAGATCTTAGAAGATTTTAACTAAATCTGGAGGTACTCATATGTTGTATCGAGTATCACAAAGCCCTAAAAAGCAACAAGGCTTAGTTGTGGTGATGATTACTGCTGCCTTGTTGGTTTTTCTAGCTGTCTCAGCGCTAGCTATAGACATAAACCATATGGTTGTAAATAAAACGCGCTTACAAAATGCAGTTGATTCTGCAGCGCTGGCTGCCGCAACCATATTAGACAATAGCAAAGATAAAGACGCGGTAGACGCGGAAGTCGGTACGGCGCTCAATGCTATGGCGGCTTCAACAGGGAACCAAGAAATTGATTTTTCGACCGCTTCTATAAGCATTGATTATTCGAATGACCCACAGGATTTTACTGGCACGGCGACGTTCGGTGCAAGTGATGATGTTTATGTGCGAGTTCGCGTGGATGCACTAGAGATGGATGAATTTTTCATTCATATGTTTGGTCTTGATAAGGCAGTATCGGCAAGTGCCGTTGCTGGGCCAAGCTCAGGGCAAGAAGTCGTTAATAACGTTGTACCCATTGGCGTATGTATTGGTGATGGCACTTCGGATAACGATATTGATCCTGAAGATGGTTTTCACGATGACACCGGTGAGGTAATAACCAATGTGTTTGGTTATGAGGTCGGTACCGTTCATGCTCTTAAGGTAGGGGATAACAAACTATCTGAAATGGGTAATGGTAATTATCACCTATTAGACTTTGGCTCTGGTGGTAAAACCGTCAAAGAGGGCTTAGGTGGGAATTATAGTTATCCTGTAGCGATTGGTGACAATATAACCACTAAACCAGGTGGCACGGTTGGTCCCACAGGCGATGGCCTGAATACTCGTTTTGGTGATTATGGTGGTGGCTTATCTGCATCAGATTATCCTTCAGATTATGTAACCACAGAACCTACCAACGAAATAACGATTGATGCCGGTACGGGAGAGATCGACTCTGACGGAAGTTATACCTACGCTCAATATGAGTCAGAGACTAACGCCTGTATAGCAAGCGGAGGTTCAGGGTGTGCATCTAATGGTGTGGCTTGGCGAAGAATTTTACCGATTCCTATGGTTGATTGCTCAGGTAAAAGTGGTGGTGCAACCGACTTTACCGTAAACAAAATTGGCTGTTTTTTCTTGTTGCAAAAAGCACCAACTAATAACTCAGGTACACCCGCCGTTTTTGGTGAGTTTATCCACTCTTGCAGTGTTGCTGGTGGTTCTGGTAGTACAACGTCGACAACGGAAGGGACTTATAAGATTGTTTTGTATAAGGACCCCAATAGTGGGGAGTCTTGATCATGAAGCAATCTAATCAATTTCAACAGGGGTTTGTTGCTGTAGAGATGGTCATTGTGACTCCCGTCTTATTGTTTTTTCTAGTTTTAGTTCTAGAGCTTGGCAATGTTCTGGTTCACTACAATGTGATATCGAAGTCAGTACAAAATGGCGCTCGTTATGCGGTTAGTGAAGTATATGGAACCATTGGTGGAACCATCGCATCGACGTCTGAAATTCAGAATGTCGTGGTCTATGGTCAGAACAGCGCGGGGACAGCTGTACTATCTTCATTGACGACATCGGATGTGACGGTAACCCCGCCTTCAGGCGACAGTTATGTACGAGTTAGTGTGACGTATGATTATGTTCCACTTTTCTTGTCTATTCCTTTTTCGAATGAGAGTTTTGCTGTTCCATTAAGTGTGACTTCAGTGATGAGGGTGCTGTGATGACAAGGCTTAAAAGACGAATTGAAGGGCTGGCCATTATTGAGTTCACTCTGGTCTCATCGCTAATTTTTCTACTTCTCTTTCTCATTTTAGCGTTGGGTGCCTATATATTTTCGCTACAAATGGTTAGTGAAGCGACTAGGAAGGCGGCTCGGTTAGCGACGGTATGTTACGTCCTAGATAGAGACAATATTGCAGGAATGGTGGTGGATGATATTCCTCTTGTTGGATTTACTAATGCGAACTTAGAAGTGGCTTACTTAGACGCGAGCGGGGGAGAGGTTGCTTCTGATTTTGAAGCGAACTTTGGCACCATTAAGTTTGTGCGTGCTAGGGCTACGGGTTATGGCATTCAGTTAATCAGTAACCTAAGCTTTCTAGGAGTGAATGGATTTCTTGCTGCCCCTGCGTTTGAAACAATATTACCAGCTGAAAGCTTAGGTGTGGTTAGGGCGGACTCTGAAAAAAGGAATCGGTGTCCATAAGTTATTTATTACGGGAGTAGCGGTATGGGGGAAGCGATCAAAATAACGCCGAATGAAAACGATAAAGATATGACGCGTTTAAGAACGAATCTAAAGGTTTGGTTAGTCTACAGTACTGACGGCTTTCATTCGCATATGAGTAAAGAACTAAAAAAATGCCGAAATGTTCATGTAACGTCGTTTTCTCTTGCGGCAATGAGTGAGGAATACCTAAAAAGTGCAGATGTCCCAGAGCTTATTTTCGTTGAAGCTAATGGGAATTGGGCTCAAAAAATGGTTGAGTTGCAAGGGTATGATTTGTCTTTAGAAGACAAGGATTTGTCTTTAGTTGTGCTTGGTGATGAAAGTGATAACGGATCACTAAAAATAGCACTTCGTTTAGGGGCATCAGATTTTTTGTCTCATAATGTGACTCTATCGGACTTACTTCCATTATTGAAGAAAACCGCTTCCGAAAAACTTGAGAACTCCAGTTACGGAGAGTTTATCTTGTTTTTGAATACCAAAGGAGGGATGGGGGCAACTACCTTGGCTTTAAATACTGCCATTGAGATGGCGACTCAACATCCTAATGAAGTTCTTTTACTTGATATCGATCTCCAGTTTGGCGTGATTCCAGACTATTTGAACATAGTTCCGACTTATAGCGTTTCTGATGCGATCAACAGTTCTAATGATTTGGATGAAATGTCTTTGGGATCTTTGGTAAATAAACACGAATCAGGTCTCCATGTTCTAAGCTTTAAACATGAAAATAACGCTGATGATTTCGAGCAGGCTCAGAAAATTGGCAGATTACTTCCAATTCTGCGTCGTTTCTACCCTTATGTGATCATTGACCTGTCTAGAGGCTTAGATCACGTATTTGCATCAGCAATATCACCCGCGACTAAAGTACTTTTGGTTTTGCAACAGAGCTTAGTGTCAGTAAAAAACACAAGCCGACTAATTAAATCTCTGAAGTTTGAGTACGGCTTACAAAGTGACTCAATAGAGGTCATTCTCAACCGTTATGAAAAGCGACATTCAATTAAGTTGAAAGACATTGAGCAAGCAGTGGGTAACCACGACATACACCTTATGCCAAATGATTTTAAAGTCGCGCTAGAGAGTGCCAACTTGGGGCAGCCGTTAGTTCAGTCGAGAAAAAAAAGCTCTATTACTCGCTCTATCATCGACTTATCTCATGTTCTTTCACCACCGGAGCAGGAAGAGAAAGGGTGGCTGAAAAAGTTGTTTTCATAATGAGTTGATGAAAAGTAAACACGAGGGATTGTGATGTTCTTTAAACGAAAAAATGTAAATCCAGAGTTTGAAAAAAAAGTAGAACAGATTTCGCATGATTCAGAAGATGCCAATCCTGTTGAACGTTTATCAAGTGTTGAGACGTCCAGTCACTCTCGGACAGAAGCGAGCGTTGAAAAGGAGAAAGCGATCGATGAAGCTCGAAAAGTACTGGAGCAAGAATTATCAATCAAACACTTCTTTCACAAGCAGTTGCTTGAAACGTTAGACTTAGGGTTACTTTCTAGCTTGGAGAAAGAGCGCGCCAAGCTAGATTTGCATGAAGCTATCGTTCAGTTGATGGCTGATGATGGTAGTCATGCACTCAGCGCAGAAGGTCGTAAGCGGGTCATCAAACAGATAGAAGATGAAGTTTTTGGTCTTGGTCCGTTGGAGCCCTTATTAGCTGATCAAACTGTATCGGATATATTGGTCAACGGCCCTAAAAGTGTTTATGTGGAGCGACGGGGTAAACTCGAAAAAACGCCCTATACTTTTCTTGATGATCGCCATTTAAGAAACATTATTGACCGTATCGTCAGTCAGGTTGGTCGTCGTATCGATGAAGCATCACCTATGGTAGATGCCCGCTTAGTTGATGGTTCCCGTGTTAATGCGATTATCCCGCCTCTCGCACTCGATGGCCCTTCCGTTTCGATCCGTCGTTTTGCTGTCGATCGTCTGACCATGGATAACTTAATTGGTTACGACTCAGTCTCGCCTCAGATGGCTAAATTTGTGGAGGCTGCCGTGAAAGGTGAGCTGAATATCTTGATTTCAGGAGGGACGGGGTCAGGGAAAACAACCACACTGAATATCTTTTCTGGTTTCATTCCGCGAGACCAGCGAATTATTACCATAGAAGACTCGGCAGAATTACAACTGCAACAACCACATGTTATTCGTCTCGAAACCCGCCCTGCTAACCTAGAAGGGAAGGGAGAAATCAGCCAGCGCGAATTGGTTAAAAATACCTTGCGTATGCGACCAGACCGAATCGTGGTTGGGGAGGTGCGTGGTAGCGAAGCCGTTGACATGCTAGCGGCGATGAATACGGGTCATGATGGTTCACTGGCTACCATTCACGCGAATACCCCCCGTGATGCCTTGAGTCGTGTTGAAAACATGTTCTCGATGGCAGGGTGGAACATATCAACCAAAAACTTACGAGCTCAAATTGCTTCGGCTATCCACCTCGTCGTACAGATGGAGCGACAAGAAGATGGTAAGCGTCGTATGGTGAGTATCCAAGAGATCAACGGCATGGAAGGTGAGGTGATTACGATGTCGGAAATATTCCGTTTTCAGCGTAAAGGTATTGATGAAGACGGCAATATTATCGGTTATTTCACAGCAACGGGGGTTGTGCCTCAATACCATGACCAGTTAGTCAAACGTGGACTCGACCTGCCTTTCGAGCTCTTTAGTGAGACCAAAGGTTAAGGAGGGAATATGGACAATGTAAGCGTTTCATTAGCCCTATTATTTATCGCAGTACTTTTTATTTCACAGGCGTTGTTATTACCTGCTGCCGGTAAGAAAGCGAAACATAAAGAGTTGTCTCGCCGCTTAAAAGAAACGCAGCGTAATATCGATGCAGAGAGTTTGTCATTACTTAAGGAACACTATAACAAAGAGCTTTCTCCGCTGGATCGTAAGCTCATCGTTATTCCTTTCTTCGCTGGCTTGAAAAAAATGTTGGAACTTGCCGGTATGAAAGTGACGTTAAGCCGGTTCTTACTTGTTGTTTCTCTTTGCGCCGTAATACTCTCATTGATATCGATAATGACCAACCAAGTATGGTTCCTTACTGTCGCGGCATTCATTTTTGTTTGGGTTATCGCCTATCTATTTGTGCAAAATCGAGTGACCTACCGAATGGCTCGATTTGAAGAACAGCTTCCTGAGGCTTTAGATATTATTCGACGTGCATTACAAGCAGGACAACCCCTCGTTCAATCATTTAACGAGGTTGGCGAAGAACTTCCAGATCCAATCGGTGTTGAATTTAAAAATACCTATAACCTGCTTAATTATGGTTATGACTTACGTTTGGCGATTCTACAAATGACAGAACGAGTACCAACCGTCTCAATGTTGGCATTTTCTAGTGCTGTAATGTTGCAAAAAGAGACTGGGGGTAACCTCTCTGAGAATCTGCAAAAGGTATCTGAAGTACTTAGAGCACGTTTTAAACTGGAAAGGAAAGTCAGAACGCTCTCTGCTGAAAGTCGTTTATCAGCATGGATCTTAACGTTATCTCCTTTTGGTTTGTTTTTCGCATTAAGGGTCGCTAGTCCTGAGTATATCGAGCCACTCTATAAAGATCCCCGCGGCCTATCCATGGTGAGTGTCGGTATTGTTCTTTTGGCTATCGGAGCCTTGTGGATTAAAAAGATCATCAGCATAGAGATATAACCTATGGAATTATTAAATATTGAAGTTTGGAAGCAGATGTTAGCAGACTTTGGAGTTAGCTCTCAGATGGTTATCTATTCGATGATTTTGCTTACAACAGTGTTGTTAACGCTAACGCTTGGATTTCTTTTTTTAGGAGCTCGTTCTCCCTTGGACAAAAAACTGAGACAGATATCAGAAGATGGGGCACCTACCGGCAGAAAACCATACGACTTCTCGAATACGTTAGAATCATTAAGCCCTTTTATAAGTAAAGGTAATAAAAAAGATAATGAAACTTACTCAGAAAAGTTGATGCATGCAGGGTTTCATGAGAAGAGCTCGTTATCGGTTTTCTATGCGTTGAAGGTTTTATCTAGCTTAATAGGTATCGTCGCGGGCTTTATGGTTTATTACATAGCGTTAGGCGGAGAGTATAATAAATTACTCATCATGACCTGTGTTTTTCTTGGCACATTCACACCTAATATTATTCTAAGTAAGCTGCAAAAAGAGCGTCAGAAAAAAATCAGAAACGGCGTCCCTGATGCGCTTGATCTTCTTGTTGTATGTACTGAGTCCGGATTGGGCTTTAATGCAGCTCTTGGACGTGTTGCATCAGAGCTCTATGTCTCTCAGCCGGAACTTGCGGATGAACTAGAGACTGTGTTTGCTAAAATTCAAGCGGGCGTCACTATGCCTGATGCGCTTAGGCAGCTTATCGAACGAACTGGTTTAGTTGAATTGGAAGGCTTGGTTTCTTTGCTTTCTCATGCATCGAGAATGGGCGGAAGTTTAGCGCAAACGCTCCGTGACTATACTGAAGATTTTAGAGATAAGCGTCAGCAAGCCGCTGAAGAAATCGCGGCGAAAATACCGACTAAAATGTTATTCCCCATGTTGATATTTATTTGGCCTTGTTTTTTCATTGTTGCACTTGGCCCTGGACTCTTGATCGTAATGGACGCATTAAGTGCGCCGGGAGCAAGTTTATGATGTTATACAATAAGTTTCTTCTACTACTATTGCCCATTTTGCTACTTGGTTGTGCATCTTCTGACGAACCAACCAACCAATTTGATGCCGAATTGTATTCGGGTAAACCAATCGATAGTTTGACTAGTGATGATCCACCGCTAAATGAAAAAGAAGCAATTATGCGCGGTGACATTGCTCTGCGAGACAACAATATAGACTTGGCGTTGTATGAATACATACGCTCTTTGTCTTTCCCTGAAAAAGAGTTTCACGATAAAACTCTGTTCACTATTGGCCAAATACATTCGTCTCGCGGTAACTATGCGTTGGCCGAGAAAGCTTACCTTGCAGCGCTAGATTTTAACCCCGCTCACACTGAAGTTTTGGAGCAGTTAGGCGTTCTATACACCAAACAACGTCGTACAGATGAAGGACGGAGTTATTTCTTTAAAGCGATTAATTCAGACCAAGTTCGCTTGAAAAGCAGTGAAACGACTAAAAATTACCAAGCGTTAAGCCAAAGTGAAGTTGCTGGCTTGAAGGTGGATAGCATGTCGCCAGCACTCGCTTATATGGGAATTGGGGTATTGGAGGATGTTGAAGGTAAGCATCAAATAGCTCAAGAGTATTTTAAAAAGTCGCTCACTATCGATAAAACCTCAGTAAAAGCCTTGTTGAACATGGGCTACTCCCATTACATGTATGGCAACTACAAAGAAGCGTATCAATACACTCGTTCGGCGTTAGAGATTGAGCCTAACAATGAGAAAGCTCAGAATAACCTTGCCCTTATTTACTTAGCTTCCGGCGATGTGAAAAAGGCGATCAACGTTTTTATGCGTCATATGGATGCTCCCGAAGCGTTGAATAATGTCGGGTATTTTTTAATTCTCCAAGGTCGACCTGATGAAGCGATTCCTTATCTTCAACAAGCGATCGATAAAAAGCCGTCTTACTACAAAATTGCTAATGAGAACCTAAATAGAGCGTTGGCAGAGGTAAGGGAAATGAAAGCCAGCACCCCGATATAACGCCCTATCAAGTTAAGTCATTCTAAATAAGATAGCCCCTGATGAGTTTCCTGATCAGGGGCTATTATTTGTAACTCAGTTTAGTATCTAAAGTTGGGTATCTAAGTGCTTAATTATAAATAGTTAAGCATCGCACCAGCGGCGATAAAGGTACCCACTAAACCTACAATCGGCATCTTAATTGTTTTCAATAACCACACACCAACAATGATCAGAGCGAAGTCTATGCCGCTGCTTACTGCGCTTGTGAAGATCGGTTGATATAGCGCTGCCAACAATAAACCGACAACCGCCGCATTCACACCAGTAAGAGCGCCAGCCACTAAAGGTTTGCTTGCAATCGCCTGCCAGTTTTTCAACACACCGAGTAGTAATAAGAAGCCCGGTAAGAACACAGCAATCGTTGCGAGTAGTGCGCCTGTGATCGGTGCCGATGGCATTAATACATAGCCTAGGTATGTCGCTAAGGTAAACATAGGACCAGGTACAGCCTGTGCTGCAGCATAGCCCGTTAGGAACGCATCTTGGGATAGTTGGTCACTAATACCATTCTGCAACAATGGAAGTACCACATGACCGCCACCGAATACTAAGCTGCCAGCTTGATAGAACAGACCAAATACTTCAATACCTTGAGAGTATGCACTGAATAGAGGCAGACCAACCAGTAAAGCAACGAAAATCACGAGTGGTGTTAACGATATCTTGTGCGTCGAAGGTACTGTTTTTAATTCGTGTGAGGTTAAGAACTTACTGCCAACCATAGCAGCAAACAATAGAACTAATACCTGAGGCCAGATCCCAGGAATTAAAAGCAGAACAATCGCGGTGATCACACACAGTGCTGTTGCTATCTTTGATTGGCAAAAGTTTTTGTACATGCCAAATGTGGCATCAGCAACCACCACCACTGCGAGTAGCTTCAAACCGTGAATGATTGAATTAAACAGAGGTGCTTCCAATAGTTGATTGCTCACCAAAGCTAATATCAACATTAAGATGACAGACGGGGAAGTAAAGCCGATAAACGCAGCAATCGCACCCGTTAAGCCACCTCTTTTGTAGCCAACCGCAAAGCCAACTTGGCTTGAACCTGGGCCGGGTAGAAATTGACTAAGCGCGACAATTTGCCCGTACTCTTCATCAGATAGCCAATTAAGCTTCTCAACAAAGGTTTTACGGAAGTAGCCAATGTGCGCAGCTGGCCCACCAAAGCTAATCCAGCCAAGCCAGAAAAATGTTTTAAAAATTGAAAGCATGATCGATTCCAGATAAATGTTTAGCGTAATTTATGGTGACTTGCACTATGATTCAAATTAATTGTTTTAATTATAACTATTAATGAAATAGGTTCTTCTGGATGGCTGATTTTAACTGGAAAGGTATCGATCTTAACTTATTGATAGCTCTGCAAGCGTTATACAAAACGAACAGTGTAAGTAAAGCGGCTGAGCGCTGTTATGTCAGTCAGTCTGCAATGAGTCATAGCCTTCAACGACTTCGAAAGTTGTTTGATGATCCTCTGTTTGAGCGGGTGGGTAGCAAGATGGAGGCAACCGACCGAGCCATTGAACTATCAAGTACCGTGGACGCGCTACTGAATACCATCCAGTCTGAAGTTCTGTTATCTAAATCGTTTGATGCAGAGACTTATAAAGGGACTTGGAAGATTGGTCTCACTGATTATGCCGAGCAGATGTTCGCTCCAATATTGTTTGACCTGATTAAGCAATCCTCTCCTTATTCCCAAGTAGCGTTGTTCAATGTAAACCGGAGTAACTACCAGCAAGTCTTTGACGATGCCAAGCTTGATATGACGATAGGCAGCTTTGGTGAGGTACCAAAGCAATATCGAACAAAGCATTTGTATACGGAGCGACATGTTTGTTTACTTGATCAATCGGTTCTATCCATTGAGGAGCCGATGTCGCTAGAACAATTTGTTGCTGTCGAGCACGCGCTTGTTTCCCCTGCAGGGGCTTTAAAGACGGGAGTGGACACTCGTTTAGGTGAACTCGGTTTAAGCCGGAAAGTCGCGATATCTTCCAGTAACTTTTTAACTGTTAAACGACTCATTCGTGGCAGAGAACTATTGTGTATTGTCCCCAAGCTAGTCGCGCGCAAGGATATTGATAGTGAAGAAACCTTACTAGCGGTGAAGCCACCTATTGATGTTCCAGATTTTGATATCCAGCTTGTTTATAGAAAGGCAAAGCATTTAGATGATAAAAATAAACTACTTAGAAAGTTGATTACTAATGCGATCTCATCTGTGATTTCCGAATAGTTTATTGTGTCGGTTAATCGTCAAATTCATATGAATTAATTTTAGAAAAATCCGGTTTATTATAAGAACCCGACTATACTTAATTTACGACTCAAGGCAGTCGTAAAGAATAGGCTTTTTGATTTACTTAAGTAAAAAAATTGGTTATATCCTCATGATATAGCTTAAAAAACTACCAGGCTAAACGGACTTAGTTGGTCTTAAAGCGCTAGCTCCCCCTAGCGCTTTTTCTTTTATGTCGATTCTGGCAAAAGGGTCTGAATTCTTTTCAGCAGTTGCTCGATCTCTTGTTTTTCATAGTGAGCCGTCACCTTAGGTTGGCTGCTTTCTCTTGGGAGTAATGCAGTTTCGATATGGTGCTGCAGTAAAGCATCTTGTGAGTTAGCGTTGAGCTTCTCTGCAAGTACCACAGCTTGTCGACCAATCGTGGTGAAGTCTTGTTTGATGGTGGTCAGTGGTGGATTAAAAAACGCACTGTCCTCGATGCCATCAAAGCCGACGACCGCAACCTTGTCAGGGACTGGAATCTGCAGTTCTTGCAGTGCGCGTAAAACCCCTAATGCCATTTGATCACTGGCGACCAACACAGCATCAAATGGGATTTGTTTCGCAACGGCGTCTCGAATGCCAAGGTAGCCACTTTCCGCTTGCCAGTTTCCTTGATGTTGAAACTGTACCTGACAGTTTGCATCTGATAGCACACCCAACCAACTCTGAAGACGGATTTGTGAGGCACTGGATTCGTTAGGCCCGCTGATCAACAAGTATTCAGAGCGACCATTTTCAATAAGATGCTGAGCCGCCAGCTTTGCGCCCTCGGCGTGATCGCCGCATATATAGTTAACTTGGCTGTTAGAAGGGACATCAATGAAGATGAGGTTCAAGTGTTGATATTGTTCTACCAGCAATTCGGCGTCTGCACTCTTTAAAGGCACATTGAGAATGATGCTGTCGATCTGTTGAGCCATCAGTTCACGAATAGCCTCGCGGGTGTTGGTGAGGTTCGGTTCGGATACTACAGAAAAAGCGGTGCCATACCCCATATCGTGAGCCTGCATTCGTACACCGTTAGCGATCATTGCGGCGCCATGCAGTGCCATATCGAGCGTCACTAACCCTATGCTGGTGGACTTGGAACGGCTGAGCATTTGAGCCCCTTTATTGGGCACATATCCAAGCTTCTTTATCGCAGCATTCACTTTGTTTCGAGTGGATTCTGCGACATCTTGCGAACCGTTCGTCACCCTTGATACTGTTTGAGTCGATACGCCAGCCAGCTTCGCCACATCTTTAAAAGTTACACTCATCACACCGTCCATCGAATATTCCCGTCGTTCGATGAGCTTATTCAATTTAGCGAAATGAAACTCTGCTCCCTTTCAAAAAAATGTCATTTGAAACATTAAATATGTTTCCGGAAACAGTCGATCTTGTGCAAATTTTAGCAACGAATAAGTGTTTTTAGATCACGTTATTTAGCCTTTTTAGTACTAATTTCAGTCTTCAAGTTCACTATTAATTTTAGTTTATGTTTACGAAAACAATATGAGATTGGCTATGAGCGAATTTATTCATCTAACAAGTAAAAACCACAGTTTGATCATCAAATCGGGCCGTACTCCAGAGGTTCTTCACTGGGGCGCAAAGATCGCCAGTATTGATGAAGATCTTTTGTTATCAACCGAGAGACCGATCTCTCAAGCACGCCTTGATGTCGATGTACCGCTTTCTCTTTGTCCTGAATTGGGTAGCGGTCATTTTAATGCGCCGGGAATAGAAGGGCATCGTGATGGTTTTGATTGGGCACCCGTTTTTAATACCGTCCGCGTGGAAGCTCAGGTTCAGCAAGCCACTTTTGTTCTAGAAGACACCGTGTCTAAGCTTGAATTGACGGTTGAAATTAAACTGGATTACGAATCGGATGTGGTTCAAAAGCGCATCACAGTAACCAACAAAGGGGGCAGTAAATACTATTTAAATAAGCTGTCATCAACGTTGCCGCTGCCAAACCACGCCAATGAATTGATGACGTTCCATGGTCGTTGGTGTCATGAGTTCCAAACGCAACGTCAGCGTTTTGAGCATGGTGGCTTCATGCAAGAGAACCGTCGCGGCCGTACTTCACATGAAAACTTCCCTGGCATGTTTGCAGGAACGCAAGGTTTCTCAGAACAGAATGGTTTGGTGTGGGGCTTCCATTTAGGTTGGAGTGGTAACCACCAAATGCGTGCTGATGTTCGCAGTGATGGCCGCCGCTTTGTACAAGCGGGAGAGTTATTGCTAGCGGGTGAATCGATTCTAGAACCAGAGGCAACTTACCAGACACCTTGGCTCTATGGCTGTTACAGCAATTCTGGTTTGAACGGTATTGCTCAACGTTTTCAGCAGTTTGTTCGTGACAACATTATTCAATTCCCTACCGATAAACCTCGCCCAGTGCACTTGAATACTTGGGAGGGTATCTACTTCGACCATAAACCGGAATACATTATGCGGATGGCAACGGAAGCCAGCGCGATGGGTGTTGAACGATTCATTATTGATGATGGTTGGTTTATTGGTCGTGATGGTGAACGAACGGCATTAGGCGATTGGTACCTCGATGAAGTGAAATACCCAAATGGCTTAGAACCTGTGATTGAACACGTTAACCAACAGGGGATGGAGTTCGGGTTGTGGGTTGAACCTGAGATGGTCAGCCAAGACTCAAACCTATACCGTAACCACCCTGATTGGGTGCTTGGTTTGCAAGGTTATCATCAACCCTCTGGTCGTTGGCAGTATGTTTTAGACTTGCAGAATGAAGCGTGTTTTGACTACTTGTTCTCTCGCCTTGATACGCTTCTGACTACGTACAATATCGGTTACTTTAAGTGGGATATGAACCGTGAATTAGTTCAGCCGGGCCACCAAGGTAAGGCGGCGGTGCATGGTCAAACTCAAGCCTTGTATCGTCTCGTTGATCAACTGAATCAAGCACACCCTAAGGTCGAGATTGAATCTTGCTCATCAGGCGGTGGTCGCATTGATTTTGAAATCCTTAAAAGAACACATCGATTCTGGGCATCCGATTGTAACGATGCATTGGAACGACAAGCCATTCAAAAAGGCATGAGCTACTTCTTCCCACCAGAAGTTATGGGTGCGCACATTGGCCCTGCTGAGTGCCATTCAACCAATCGTCGTCACAGTATCAATATGCGTGGTGTCACCGCTTTGATGGGGCACATGGGCGTTGAACTTGACCCGGTTAAAGAGTCGCAACAAGAGAAGCAAGCTTTCTCTCACTACATCTCTCTGCATAAGCAGTTCCGCCATATTTTGCACTCAGGTCGTAGTTTCCGCATGGATCCCGCGGACAAAAACCAGAACATCTATGGGGTGCAGAATGATGATGAAATGCTGATCACCGTGTGTCAGTTGGCCATGCCTGAATACGCTCTGCCATCACCACTTCGTATTAGCTGCGTGGAAGACAGTGCGCTGTATCAAGTGAAGTTAGTGGAGATGCCACAAACCAGTTTCCAACTCATGAAGCAACGCCCTCAATGGTTAGATAAAACTCTGACTTTAAGCGGCGATAACCTCAAAGAGATTGGATTGACCTTACCTATTCTCGACCCAGAGTCTGCCTTGATTGTGCATCTAAAAAAGATGTGAATCTCTGACTCTGAGTACCCCTACAAATAAAAATCTAAATATAAAAATTATAATCGGCAGCGAGGTATTGCTGCCGCAATAACTCAACTTAAGGAAAACAAAATGTCTATTACCGTTCTGTTGTCATTTTTGTTATTTACTGGGTTTGTAGTCGCGTTTACCTACAACAAAGTGAAAAATGACAAAAACACCTCACAAGATGGTTTCTTTCTTGGCGGAAGAAGCTTAACCGGTGGCTTAATTGCCAGCTCACTTATCTTAACGAACTTGAGTGCCACCAGTTTCGTGGGCATGAGCGCACAATCTTACACCCACAACATGAGTGTCATGGGTTGGGAAGTGGCTTCTGGTGTCACCTTGGTGATTATTGCTTTAATGTTAGTTCCTCGTTATTTGAAACAAGGTATCACCACCATTCCTGATTTCTTAGAGAGCCGCTACGACATGTCGGTGAAGAAGTTTGTGACGTTACTTTTCTTGTGCCAATACGTGATCAACATTTTGCCTACCACACTTTACGCGGGCGCCGTTGTTTTGGGTGAAATCTTCGATGTTCAGGCCCTGCTTAATATTTCAGAGTTTAGCTCAATCGCGCTTATTTCGGCGACGATTGGTCTACTTGGCTTCTTTTACGCAATTTATGGTGGCCTGAAAGCGGTTGTGATTGCAGATACCATTAATGGCGTAGGCTTGATTGTTGGCGGCATGATGATCCCTGTGTTTGGTTTGATGGTACTGGGCGAAGGTAGCTTTGGTGCTGGCTTAGATATTCTGCTTTATGCCGCGCCAGAGAAGCTTCAATCGGTGGGTACAGAAAGCGATCCACTGCCGTTCTCAACATTGTTTACTGGTCTGCTTTTGGTGAACTTGTACTACTGGGGTACTGATCAATCCATTATTCAACGCGCATTAGGTGCTAAAAACCTGAAAGAAGGTCAGAAAGGTGTAATCCTTGCCGGTGCGATTAAGGTTATCTCTCCGCTGTTCTTGATCATTCCAGGCATCATCGCTTTCCACATGTTTGGTGCTGATGCGGGCAACCCAGACACCATGTACACCCGTTTAGTTAATGAAGTTTTGCCTAAGCCGCTGGTGGGTTTCTTCGTTGCGGTGATGTTTGGTGCGATTTTGAGTACCTTTAATGGTGTGTTGAACAGCTCAACGACTCTGTTTGCGTTGAACGTGTATAAGCCGCTATTTGGACAAGGTAAAACAGACGAAGAGCTAGTGGATAAAGGGCGTATTTTTGGTGTTGTGATTGCGATTATCTCGGTATGTATCGCACCATTCATCATGTACGCACCAGAAGGTCTTTTCCAATACCTTCAAATGGTGGCGGGGTTCTTCAGTGTGCCAATCTTTACTATCGTGTTTGTCGGCTATGTATCTAAACGTGTACCCGCTGTAGCGGCGAAAGTGGCGTTGGTGGTGTTTGTAAGTTCATACGCAGCAATGCAGCTAGTATTTAAAACACCGATTCACTTCCTACATCAATTAGCGATTCTATTCGTAGTATGTACCGCGTTGATGTTCATCATTGGTTACTTTATGCCGCGTGAATCTGAGTACGTGATGCCAGTCAATGAGAATATTGATGTGACACCTTGGGAGTTCCGTTTCGAGGCTTCGGCTATTATTCTTTACATGGTGCTTGGTGCTTACGTTATGTTCTCGGATGTGGGTTTTGTATCGGACGATCCAACCATCATGCAAGTTTATGGCGTGTGTGGCATTGTTATGTTGCTCGGTATTTTTGGACGACTAGCAAAGCGAAAGAAAGCACTTGCGACCGCGTAGATGAGTTCGGGTAATTAAAAACGAAAACGCCGCTCTTTGGAAATAGGAGCGGCGTTTTTCGATCTTGTGAAGATAAATGGAAGGCTAAAAAGTCTAAAAAGAGAATCGAGTCCATTTCTTAGCTCGCCAGCGATAGGCCATGATGATTCCACGGACCCATTCGTCCATCGCGATTGCCATCCAAGCACCCAATACGCCATAACCCCAATGCACGCCAAGCAAATAGCTCATGGCAACCCCAATGCCCCACATGCTGAGAATGCCCATTTTGATCGGGAATTTAATGTCGCCAGCAGCCTTTAGACAAGAGATAAAGATCAGGTTAAATACTCGACCAGCTTCAAGAATGATGGAACCTGCAATCAGTGCAGCCGTTAGCGCAATGATCTCTGGATCTTGCGTGAACAGATCGAGAATTTCGAAACGGAACACATAAACCATGCAGGTAATCGCAGTTGAGGCGATAAAGCCAACCACAAAGTAACGTTGCACGCGCTTGGTGATCTCGTCGATCCAACCCTTACCAATGTAATAGCCTGTTTGGATTTGGCTGCCTTGACCAATTGCCAGTGCAAATGCAAAAGAGAGACGAGCGATGTTTTGTGCGTAAGTAAACGCAGCCAGTGAAGATGTGCCCATCTGTACCACGAAGAAGGTAATGCTGATCTGAGCCATGTTATAAGAGAGCACTTCTCCTGCGTTCATCGAGCCGATCTTAATGATTTTTTGATAGATGGCTTTAGGCACAGATTTAAACTGCTTCACTGGTAGATCAATCCCTTTGCTTCTGACCACACCAATCAAGATCAACATCCCGATCACTTGGCTAATGACGGTCGCGGTCGCAACCCCTTGCACGCCGTATACTGGCAAACCAAAAGGTTGATATAAGGCGCAGTAGTTACCGAATACGTTGATAACGCCTGCAATCATGTTGATCACCATCGGTGACTTTGAATAGCCATGACTGCGCAAAATAGTGGTGAGAACCACACCTATGGTTACATTGAAGGTGAGAGCACCACTGATGAACAGGTATTCTTGCGCGTACTGTTCGACTTGAGGTTCGAGTTGATAAAGCGGGATAAAATATTCAGCAACAAGAACGGCAATCACACTCAGTAGCACACCGGCAATAATGGCCAGAATGATGCTCGCTACGCCCACGTGAGCGCTCTCTTGAGTGCGAGAGGCACCATTGTATTGCGCGATTAAAATACCCGTACCACTGCTGACCATGGTCGAGACAATGATCAGGAAAAAGGATATCTGAGAAATAACACCAACGGCAGACACGGCTTTGTCCGAGTATCCCGATAACATGAATACATCACTGGTGTTGAGTGCGGTTCTTAAAAGAACTTCGATAAAAATTGGCCAGGTGAGCGCAACGATTCCCATACGTTTATTTAGGGTGGAATCAGCATTAGGCATTTAGGTTTTCTCAAAAAAGGGGTAGGCGACACTATAGTTTAGCGATTATTTAGTAAACGACTATCAAATTAATGTCCGGAAGGCTAATAAGGATAAATAAAATTCGAATAAGTCTTCATAACCCAATATTTCAGTGAGAGTGATGAAATTTTTGAGTGGGATTTCATAGACATTTAGAGGAACAGAATGGAAGCAAGTGGTTGCTTGAAACGAACGGAAAGTGAGTTTGAAAAGTGGCAAAGCTAGCGACATCGAGCTAGCTCTACCGTTTTTAAAGTCTAGTTAATTCGTTGCCCTTGATCATCGAATAGGTGGCAATCTTTTGAGGAGAAACTCAGTTCAAGCGATTGGTATCGAGTCACCTCTTGGTCTCCTGGTAGGTGCACCTTAAAGCTATCCACGCCACAAGACTGGCCAAACATATAAGTGCTGTTCCCTAGTCGCTCGACCACCTCACTTTGAAATTCAATGGTGATATCGGAGCCGCTGTTAATCTCTAAATGTTCAGGTCGAATGCCCAGCGTGATGCTTTGTCCCTCTTTTAATCCATCACTTGGTAAGGGGAGGGTAATTTGGCTGACACCGTTAACAGCGAGTTGGGCGTACGTTTCTGAGGTGCTGTTAACAACACACGGTAAGAAATTCATTTTCGGTGAGCCAATAAAGCCAGCCACAAATTCATTTTGTGGAGAGTGGTATAGATCGAGTGGAGAACCGACTTGTTCAACACGACCATCTCTTAATACCACGATCTTGTCTGCAAGCGTCATGGCTTCGACTTGATCGTGCGTGACATAAATCATGGTATTTTGCAGATCTTGGTGCAATTTGGCGATTTGTAAGCGCATATCGACGCGAAGTTCAGCATCGAGGTTCGAGAGCGGTTCATCGAATAAGAATACGCGAGGGTTGCGAACTATTGCTCGGCCGATCGCTACACGTTGACGCTGCCCACCCGAGAGCTCCTTTGGTTTACGTTTCAATAAAGGTTCTAGTTGGAGCGTCTTTGCCGCACTGGTGACTTGCTTTTCAACGACTTCCTTCGCTACGCCATTCATTTTCAGGCCAAAGCCCATGTTTTCTTCCACGGTCATGTGTGGGTAGAGTGCGTAGGATTGAAATACCATCGCGACACCACGCTCAGCAGGATCGACATCGTTAACAAGATCGTCTCCAATATGAATCTCGCCTTCAGTGATTTCTTCTAAGCCAGCAACTAAGCGTAAGAGGGTTGATTTTCCGCAACCTGATGGTCCAACGAATACGACGAATTCGCCATTATTTATTTCTAGATCAACACCATGGATGGTCTGTATATCACCATATCGTTTGATGACCTTTTTTAAGCTGATATCAGCCATGCTCTCTCCTTGCTTCGTTGGACTACATCTCTTTGCCTTTAAAACATACGCTTTCATCAGAAATTTGTTAGGTGCCTCGCATGATTTATTGATCATTGTCATATAAATCCCGCGATCTATACTGATTTTTGTGAAAACGTTTACATAAATAAAACATAACTGTGCGTAATGTTATCAATAAGCCTAATATTTGAACGTAATCATTATAAATGCTGAGCTACTGATTGGGATTTATAAATTCAGATGGAAGTTAACCAAGTAGTAAACCAAGCTTTTAATACAAGGAGTTTTGGGAAATGGAGCAATCTGTGAAAACGATATACCCAGAAAATCGCACCCCATCAGCGAAGAAGAAAAGGCGCATCAGTTCCAAGGTCTCGCCTTGGCTGTTCTTGGCACCAGCCATCGCTATCTTCTCTCTCTATGTTATCTATCCCATATTGGACAGTATTTGGCTGAGCTTCTTTGAATGGGATGGATTAGGTGAAAAGGAGTGGGTGGGGCTTGAGAACTACCGTGAGCTTTTTGACTCAGATGCTTTTTATACTTCGTTAACGAATAACTTCCTTTGGTTGATCTTTTTTATGCTTGCGCCACCCTGTGGCTTGGCGATTGCCCTTTTCCTCAACCAACAAGTGAAAGGCATTCGTGTCGTAAAATCTCTGTTTTTCTTCCCATTCGTTATTTCTCAAGTGGTGGTAGGCCTCGTATTTGCTTGGTTCTATGACCCCTCTTTTGGCCTTTTCAATATTGCACTCGGGTCGCTTGGCTTCGAGCCAATTTCGATACTTGCTGATGAAGACTATGTGACCTATGGAATCATCGCTGCCGGCTTATGGCCTCAGATCTCTTATTGCATGATCTTATATTTAACGGGGCTGAATAACCTCGATCCTGAGCAGTTAGAAGCGGCTCGACTTGATGGTGCAAAGAAGTGGCGCATGTTGTGGTATGTGGTGCTTCCACAGTTAAGACCGGCGACTTTTATCGCCGTGGTTGTCACCGTGATTGGTGCTCTGCGTTCATTTGATTTAGTGGCGACCATGACGGCAGGCGGCCCTTGGGGCAGCTCGACAGTACTTGCGTACCAGATGTATGAAGAGTCTATTTTTAACTATCGAATGGGTTATGGTGCAGCGGTCTCTGTGGTGCTATTTCTGATTATGGATATCTATATCGCTTACTTCTTGTGGCGCATGTTAAGGAGTGAAAAATAATGTTTCCGCAACCAATTCAAAAAGCCGGTCGCTTTACTAATATCAGCTATCGAGTCGCGTTACCTATCTCGATCGTGATGTGGTTATTACCACTTATCGCCGTAATGATGACCTCGATTCGTTCGATGGAAGACATCAACAAAGGTAACTACTGGGGCTGGCCGAGTGAGATTCAGTTCATTGAAAACTACACTCAAGTATTTACCTCGACGTCGATGGGGCAGTACCTCATCAATAGTTTGATCATCACATTGCCAGCGGTTGCTGGTGCCGTGGCGTTATCTACGCTGGCTGGTTATGCCTTGGCTAAATACAACTTCAAAGCCAATGTGTGGATTTTTGCGATGTTTATCGCGGGTAACTTTGTTCCGTTCCAAATTTTGATGATTCCAGTCCGTGATTTAACGATTGGACTCGGTTTATACGACACTCACTGGGCATTGATTTTTTTCCATATCGCTTTCCAAGCCGGTTTTTGTACCTTGTTCATGCGTAACTTTATTGTCGGGATCCCTGATGCCCTGATCGAAGCAGCGCGTGTTGAAGGGGTGAGTGAATGGAAAATATTCTGGCATGTCGTACTCCCTCTGGTTCGCCCTGCTTTAGCGGCGTTAGCCGTATTGGTGTTTACCTTTATTTGGAACGATTTCTTCTGGGCTCTAGTTCTGGTTCAGAGTGATGACGTTCGTCCTGTAACTGCGGGTTTGAGCTCACTTCAAGGCCAATGGCTGGCGTCTTGGCAGTTTATGTCGGCGGGTGCAGTGGTCGCGGCTATCCCACCGGTAGTGCTGTTCTTTACCATGCAAAAGCACTTTATCGCAGGCCTGACATTGGGTGCGACTAAAGGGTAAATCACGAGATAAGAATCGATACACGAATCTAGCAATAGCGACGGCTTTAAATCGTTATTGCTATCGATATCCCAAATGGATGAATCATTAAAGAGAAACTAAAACACGAACAACCCTACGAGATAAAACAATAAGAATTGGACTTAGAGAGCTTAGCTCCATAACAAGGACCTCAATATGAAATACGTGAAACATATCGCTGCCAGTGCAGTGCTCGCTGCCTCCATGTCTGCAACATCGTTTGCAGGGACACTCGTTATCAACTCAGATGCTTCTGATCCTGCGCCAAAAGAGGCGTGGGGTGAGATCATTAACCGCTTTGAAAAAGAAAACCCAGATATTACGGTGAAGTACAACTTGTACGATCACGAGTCGTATAAAACAACGATTCGTAATTGGTTGGTCACTTCCCCGCCGGATGTGGTTTTTTGGTATGCGGGCAACCGAATGAAAGCCTTTGTTGACCGTGGCCTGTTTGAGGATGTCAGTGATATTTGGGCTGACAACAACATGAAGCAAGACTTTGCGGCTGCCGCGCCTGCGATGACAGTACAAGGCAAGCAGTTTGGTGTGCCGTACACGTATTATCAATGGGGTATCTACTACCGCAAAGACATCTTTGAGCAATATGGAATTGCGGAGCCGAAAACGTGGGAAGATTTGAAATCTGCGTCTGCAACACTTAAAGAAAATGGTGTAGCGCCGTTTGCGATTGGTACCAAGTACCTTTGGACTGCTGCTGGTTGGTTTGATTATATCAACATGCGTACTAACGGCTTGGATTTTCATATTCAGTTAATGGAAGGCAAAGTGCCTTACTCTGATGAGCGAGTGAAGAAAACCTTCGCTAATTGGGCGGAGTTAGTTGAACCTGGTTACTTCCTAGAAAACCACGCGTCTTATTCATGGCAAGAAGCTCAACCTTTCTTGTACAACGGTAAAGCGGCTATGTACCTGATGGGGAACTTCATCACGCCTAACTTCCCTGCTGAGTTAGATGGCAAGATGGATTTCTTCCAGTTCCCGGTGATCGACCCAAGTATTCCTATGTCTGAAGATGCGCCAATGGATACGCTGCACATACCTTCAAAAGCGAAAAACAAAGAAGATGCTCGTAAGTTCCTAGAGTTTGTTGCTCGCGCTGAAAACCAGCAGCTGATCAATGAGATGCTATTACAGATCCCAACCAACAACAAAGCTAAGGCGAAGTCTGACCCGTTCTTAGACAAAGGCGTCGCGATGTTGGCATCCAGTGATGGTACGGCTCAATTCTATGACCGAGACACCGACCCTGCGATGGCAAAAGAAGGCATGAAAGGTTTCCAAGAGTTTATGGTTCACCCTGAACGAATCGATAAAATATTGAAAAAACTCGATAAAGTGAGCAAGCGTACCTTTAAGTAACATTTCAATAGCCGCAGCTGTTCTGGCTGCGGCTTTTTTTCTTCTCTTAAGGGATTATTGCAAGAGCTGTTTAGTTGGCGTTCGTAATGTTTGAACGCAATGAGGCGCTGAGCATCACTTGCAATGGTTCACGTTAAACGGCTTTTGGTAAGGAACACGTCATGAGAACTTTCTCTCAAATCATCTCTGCCCGTGAGTGGGAAAATCAACACATCACCCATCATAATGTTGTTGAGGCTCATGCTCCTTTAAATAGTTACACCTCGTTGGTTGAGGCTATGACGAAGAACTCGTCGAGCACTATGTCTCTCAATGGGACTTGGAAGTTTCAGCTGTTCGATTCACCAGAGTTGGTTTGCGAAGAGGTAGTATCGGAACATTTTGATGATTCTTCATGGAAGTCGATTTCAGTGCCAAGCAACTGGCAGATGCAAGGCTTTGATAAACCGATCTATACCAATGTGAAATATCCTTTCGCTGATAACCCTCCCTTCGTCCCTAGCGATAATCCGACAGGGCTCTACCGAACGCGTTTTAACTGCACGGAACCGGAGTTATTAGATACCCATAGGCTGACCTTCGACGGCGTGAATTCTGCATTTCATTTGTGGTGCAACGGCAAGTGGGTTGGCTATTCGCAAGACAGTCGATTACCGGCTGAATTTGACGTGTCTGAATACTTGCAAGCGGGCGAGAACACGCTGGTAGTGATGGTGCTGCGTTGGTCTGATGGTTCTTATCTTGAAGACCAAGACATGTGGTGGCTCAGCGGCATATTCCGTGATGTGACTTTATTGAGAAAGCCCAAGGTCGCAATCGAGGATGTTGGTATTGATACTCAGCTAGATGCTTGCTATCGCGATGCGGTTTTAAATATTTCTACGCAAATAACCAAGCACAGCAATGATGTAGAAAGCTGCTATAAGCTGAAAGCTGAACTTTATGATGCTCAAGGACAGTTGGTTTTCGAACCTCAAATCGTGGGTTTTGGTGAGCGTTATGTCGATGAAAAAGGGCCGTGGTCTGAAGTCGCAGAACACCGCATTTCAGTGGTGAACCCGAACAAGTGGAGTGCCGAGTCACCCTACTTATATCGCTGTGTGGTGTCATTGCTCGATGAACATGACGAGCTAATCGATTGTGAGGCTTACGATGTCGGCTTTCGAAGTGTTGAAATTACCGATAGTTTGCTAAAAGTTAACGGAAAACCGTTGCTGATTCGTGGCGTCAATCGTCATGAACATCACCCTGAATTGGGGCACACCATGACTCGAGAGGGGATGATTCAAGACATCAAACTGCTCAAACAAAATAACTTCAATGCCGTTAGAACCGCTCATTATCCGAATCATCCATTGTGGTATGAACTATGTGATGAGTATGGTCTGTATCTGGTTGATGAAGCGAATGTGGAAACTCATGGTCAATTTCCGATGTGCCGTTTATCCGATGATACGTCATGGTTGAATGCGTACATGAGACGAATGACAAGGCTGGTGGAGCGCGATAAAAACCACGCCAGCGTGATCATTTGGTCGCTGGGTAATGAATCGGGTATTGGTCGCAATCACCATGCGATGTATCAATGGGTGAAACAAACTGATCCAACACGTCCCGTTCAGTATGAAGGTGGCGGGGCAGATACAGCAGCGACAGACATTTTATGTCCTATGTATGCGCGGGTTGATTGGGATTTACCTGTGGTTGAGAGTCAACCTGAGGTGACACCTCGCGTGGGTATTCGTAAAGCTATCGCTCTACCAAACGAGCATCGTCCTCTTATTCTCTGTGAGTACGCCCATGCAATGGGGAACAGTCTCGGTAGCTTTGATAAATACTGGCAGGCGTTTAGAGACAACCCAAGATTACAGGGCGGATTTATCTGGGATTGGGTCGATCAAGGGATCACCAAAACCGATTCGAGCGGCAAACAATATTGGGGCTATGGTGGTGATTTCGGCGACGAGATTAATGATCGCCAGTTCTGCATTAATGGTTTGGTATTCCCAGACAGGACGGTGCACCCAACGCTACATGAAGTGAAAAAAGCACAGCAGTTTTATCAATTCAAGCTGGTTTCTGCATCACCACTGGTGATTGAGATTGCTAGTGAGTATTTATTTGATTCAGAGTCTGTCGAAACGCTTAATTGGAATATAACTCAAGATGGAATTGTTCAATGTCATGGCAGTATTGAACTGTTTGTTGAAGCTCAATCCAGTGTGCAGATTGAGCTTGATGGTGTAACTATTCCGAAGACGGCCAACGTACTTAATTACCTTAATCTCGAAGTGGTATTAAACACCAATACTGCATGGGCGGATAAAGGTCATGTGACGGCGATTGAACAGCTTAGCTTACCGACTCAACCGCAATTGATGTTGGATGCTAACCTTTCACAATACCCACCGAAAGTGACTGAAACCGATATGCTGCTGACGGTGATTGGTGATGCTTATCAAGTAGAGTTCGACAGATTGTCTGGGACATTAGAAAGCTGGAAAATCAAAGGGGTGGAACAACTTGCTAGTGGCCTTCGAGATAACTTTTATCGTGCACCATTAGACAACGATATCGGTGTCAGTGAAGCAAACCGTGTAGACCCCAATTCATGGATCGCACGCTGGCAGGCGATGAGGTTAGATAGGCTCACTCCAGAGTGCATCGAATTTTCATCCATCACTCAGAAAAATAGGGTGTCGGTGACTGCAAGAATTGCCCACACGGTGGAAGATCAGGTTCGTTTGTTGTCGACTTGGCAATACCAATTATTTGCCGATGGTGAGGTCAAATTAGATGTGGATGTTCAAGCGGCGAAAGGTTTGCCGTCTCTGCCACGAGTCGGATTTGAGTTTGCTTTGAAGCATGTGCCTGATGGGGTGGAATGGTTTGGTCGTGGGCCACACGAAAACTACCCAGATCGAAAGATGTCCGCACATATGGGGCTATATCAGCAAAGTATTGAACAAATGCATACCCCGTATATTTTCCCTTCTGATTGCGGCTTACGTTGTGATGTTCGTGAGGCAAAAGTGGGTGCATTCGAATTGCAAGGAGACTTCCATTTCTCAGTCAGTCGTTTTGGGTTACAGCAGCTACAGAAGGCAAAACATACTTGTGACTTAACCGAACAAGAACAGCTGTTTGTTTATGTCGATGGCTTCCATATGGGGGTTGGCGGTGATGACTCGTGGACGCCAAGTGTCCATGATGAATTCAAATTATTGAAAGAGCATTACCATTATCAGGTGCGCTTCCATTGTGGTGATAAAGGCTAACGTGCAGCGAATTGAGTAAAAGGATCATAGTAGGCCAAATGATCTAAATGCTTGTTTTTTTAGCTCATTTGGCTTCAAGTATAAAAAAGGCACTCAGCGAGATACTGAGTGCCAAAGCTGGAAATTTATGAGGTTATCTTTTCATTGAATTCCAGAAGACAGGTATAGGTTTGATTTACTCTGCGTCAGTAAAGAAATCGTTGTATAACATGTATAGGTGGGCAGCACTCCAAGAGAAGTTTGGAGCACCTTGTTGTTCACCGTTTAGCGGGTTGTAGTTCTCACGGATAGGACCGTCTTGTACCAAGCCATCGGCGTGGTCGAAGAATGCGCCTGCCATTTCAATCGCATCGTCACGGTAGCCGTAGCTGTCCATACCTTTTAGGCCGAAGTAGAACTGGTCTACCCATACACGTCCACGCCAGTAAATATCTGGGCCAAATGCTGGGCTAGAAAGCGCTGCTGTGCCCAGTGGAACGTAGGTGTTGAACTCTGAGGTATCTTTCATCACAGAGACCACGGCATCAGCGTGAGCTTGTGTTGCTGCACCGTTGAACAGTGGTGACCAACCCTCAGGGCCTTTACCACGCTCGACAATCGGTTTGCCTGCGCAGCCATTGGCTAAAGGCTTGTCTTCAATACGAATGTCATAGAAGAAGTTAGTGCCTTCGTCGAACATACAGGTGTTGATGTAGTTCGATAGGTGCTCTGCTTTTTCACGGAACTCTTTCGCTTCTGCGTCTTTACCTAGAATGTCAGCCATTTCTGCTAGGTACTTGTTATCGCTGTACATGTAGCTTGCTTGGTCAACGGACTCTTGCAGCAATGAATAGCCAAGCAAAGTGCCGTCTTCAGCGCGGTTTTGAGCGAATTCAACATCCCAATCACTGCGCTTGCCACCGTTAGCAACGTACGCGTCTAGCTGGTCTTTATCGATGAAACCGAAGGCTGCTGCATCATCACGACCTGATTCCCAAGACGCAGCGGTTTGAGCTGGGCTCTCGATGTAATCGTAGTTGCCTTCTGCTACCACTTTATCCAGTGCTGCTTGTCCTACGACTGTTTCGTGCTTATCGCCACGAACCACGGTGAAGTACATTTCACCTTCAGGTGTGTTGTGTGCTTTGTCACGAGCAGCGCCATACTCTGGAACGCCATTGCCGTTGTTGTCACGGTTGCGTAGCCACCAATCATGGTATGCCACTAGTTTTGGATACATCTCTTGTAGCCAAGCTTCGTCGCTGGTGGTTTTGTAGACTTCCATTACTGCCCATGCTGCTAGGCTTGGTTTGGTATTACGTTCATTCCAGTTACCGCCATCGCCGCCACGTTCTGGACTTAGGTTGTAAGCGAGTAGATCGGGCACGTAACCTTCATCCCAAGGACGAACGGCATCGTCAGCCTGAATTTGGTAAGCGAACATCGCGCGGATGTTATCTTTCGCTACATCTGGGTTGAAGTGAGCCATTGCGTAGGCTTGCTTCCATGTGTCCCAAGGCCAAGTTTGGTTGCCCGAGAACCAACGTGCCGTCACGGATGGTGTCACAGAGTCAAACTCCATCGCACCTGCAGCGCCACGCCAGTTACCGTTTAGGGTTTCCATCGCTTTAACCGCAACACGCTCTTGCTCTGGTGTCGCGTTCGGGTTGGTTAAACCCATCTCAAGATAGCCTTCCCAACGTTCTGCTGATGCGGCTAAGAAGTCGGTAGGGGTTGCCATGATCTTTTTGATTTCAGGCTGTTCCGCTTGCGCTTCTTCTGCCGTTAGAACATGCGAGTATGTGGTGTAGATAGTCGTCGATGCTTCAATGTTTGCCGTTGAAGTAAACGCTAAACCATCAACCGTGGTTTTCGTTGGAATCGACTTGTGAACTTGGTATTCAGACTCACCAGAAGTCAGTAGATCCCATGTCGAACGAACCTTACCGAAGGTCACCTTTAGGCCATCGTCGGTTGCGACGATTTGACGGTCATACTCAGGGTAAGTTTCAGCGATTGTTTTGTCGGTTTGTGCCACGCCTTCTTTGGCGTGCGTCTTTTCTAGCAGTTCACCATCCCACACTAATTCAACCGGTGAGTCGGTAGTGATTTTTGTTTCTAGCAGAGAGGTACGGTTTGAAGCAAAACGCATCGTCATTTCTACGGTCACATCGTCAGATTTTAGCGTCTGAACCAATGCGCCCGGTAGGCTATAAGCTTCCATAGTGAAAGCCACTTTTTTGCCGTCTTTGAACACGCTTAGGCGGTCGAAGTTATCAGCCATGAAGTTGATGTATTCTTCGGTAAGCAGTGCTGTACCTGGGAATCCGCCCATGCCTTCTGCACTGTCTGGCAGCAGATGACCGTGCCATGCACCTAGGTCGAAGAATGGGTTAAAGCGTTGGTGGTCATCGAAGTCGTAGTCACGCATGTATTCAGGTGAGCCAGTACGGTCGATAACGTTCTTAAATTCGTTGGCTTGCAGTTGCTCTGTGTCAGAGCCTGAGCCTGAGCCTGAGCCTGAGCCTGAGCCAGAGATTGAGTTTGAAGCACAACCAGTAACGACAAGGGCTGCACCGATAGCGAGAGCTGCGAATGATTTATTCAGTTTCATGATCAATTCCTGTTATTACCAGTAGAAGTATTGCATTGCGAACACCTGAGCGTCGCCGATTTCAGTGTCGCTGCCTACGCCAAAGCGGCTATCGAAAGCAGTCGCAAACGCGCCGTTGCCGTATTCATACCAAACGCCAGCATTGATGTAAGAGGTGATTTCTTTGTCGCCATTGTCACCGTCAAAGTTTGCGTAGTTGTAGGCTGCAGATAGGTAAACGCCTTGTGCCGCTTCGTACCATGCACTGGTTTGAATACCAGACTCGCTACCGAAAGACTCTTGGTTGCCTTTATCTGTATCGTGCCAAACACGAGTGGCGAAGTTTTTGTACTCAGCACCCAATAGCAATAGTTCACCACCATCGTTGTTACGAACTTCACCACCACCCATTAGGGTTAAGTCGTCGGTCAGATCGTATTGAAGGTAACCATTGACCATGGCGTTCTTATCTTTCCATTGGTCTGCGAAGCTGTCGTATTTACCGAAGTGAACAAGAGCATCGTCTTCCGAGAAGTCAGACTCTGGCGCGAAAGAAACGCTGTAGCGAAGCTTGCCTTCTAGGTTTTGAATCTTCACACCAAGGTGCACGTCTCGCGTGTTTGAGATCGCGTAGCCGTATTCAACCGTAGGGTCACCCCACCATTGAACGTCATCTAATGAAGAGTCCATACGACCAATCATGAATTCTGTTTTGTTATCTGTGCGGTAGCCAGCGTAAAAGCGGTTGAAACCACCTTCAAAACCGCCCCAGCCGTGGCCCGTTGCCCAAGCATTGCCTTCGTCATCGGCTTGTACTGTCCAGCCCTCCATATAAGCAAGACCAAACCAATTACCGTGCTCGATAGCCAAGCCAGCTTCAATGTAAGTACCGTCTGCGTAGCGGCCTTTATCATCACCTTCGAGTGCCACGTGACCACCAAGGCCAAGCTCACCATAAAAGTTAAATAGGGTTTCAGTTTCTGTCTGAGGAGGCTGAGTATCACTGTGGTTTGCTGCGGACTCTTCCGCGTGGGCAGTGGTACTTAAGGCAGCAAGAATACAGCTTGTAATAAGAGTGTTTTTAGTAAAACTACTTTTCATTTTAATCACTTCTGTGTCGGGGTTATAAATGAAGGTTCGCAAGCAGTTCTGACTTCTAATATGGGGTGCTCTTCAAGGCGTATTGGTCAGGTTACTTACGATCGCAAAACCAATATTAATGATAATTTTGATGTTTAAAATTAATTAAGTTTAAAAGTGTGAT